>NZ_JBEXUE010000209.1:0-16799 GCF_040614275.1 Streptosporangium sp. NPDC006013 | reverse complement strand
GACACGACGGAACCTCCTCCATCCTGTCCGCGGCCCGAGTCCCCTCAGCGTCTCCCGCGACCCGGTAATCATCAACCGAATCGGCCAACAAAATCATGGACGGCCGGGCTTCACAGACATCCGGCTCGCCACGCGTCACGGGCCGCCGGCGGGTCTGGATAGCGTTGCGGGTGTGTCGACAGAGGAACGGATAGCGGAGATCTTCACGGCGGCCGGCCTGGACGGTCATCTGCACGCGCTGGACATCACCGGGGGGCGTGAGGTCGGGGTACGCGCCGACGAGCAGGTGGTGATCGCCTCGATCTTCAAGGTGCTGCTGGTCCTGGAGTTCGCCCGCCAGGCCGCGGCCGGCCAGCTCGACCCGGCCGAGCGCGTGCTGGTGGCGGCCGGGGACAGGCTCGGCGGCTGGGGGACCGCCGGATGCGCGGACGACGTGGAGATATCGCTCCGCGACCTGGCCCACTTCGCCATGTCCGTCAGCGACAACACCGCCGCCGACCTGCTGATGCGCAAGGTAGGCCTGGACACCGTCCAGATGCTGGCCGCGGAGCTGGGGCTGGGGCGCACCCGGGTGATCGGCGGGCCCAGGCAGTTGCTGGAGTCGATGCTCGCGGATGTGGGGGCGCGGGACGACGCCGAGTTCGCGCGGATCTTCCCGACCCTGCCCGCCGAGCGGGTCTGGGCGCTGCGGGTCTTCGACCCCGGTCACACGACCTCGAGCACCGCGCGCGAGATGACCCGGCTGCTCGGGCTGATCTGGCGCGACGAGGCGGGACCGCCGCAGGCATGCGCGGCGGTGCGCGACTACATGGCGCGGCAGATCTCCTGGACACGGATCGCCTCGGGGTTCCCCGCGGAAGTTCGGGTGGCCGCCAAGACGGGGACGCTGCCCGGCCTGCACATGGAGGCGGGGGTCGCCGAGTATCCCTGCGGCGGGAGGTACGCGGTGGCGGTGTTCGCCAGAAGCGAGCAGCTGCACGCGACCCGGCGCATCGACATCGACCTGGCGATCGGCCAGGCCGCTCGGGTCGCCGTCGACGCGCTACGCGCCGGCCCCGGCCGCGACTGAGGTCCGCACCGGGCTGGAACACCGCGCGGAGCCACGGGGGCCACCGCGCGGGACCGCCGGCAGGTTCTCTGCCCGCCCCTTCGAGCCGAGGCCCGGACGGCCTGTCCTCAGGGCGGCTCCCGGCTCCTTTCAGGAAGGGCCGGGTGGTGCGGTGGAGTCGCGGATCACGAGCCGGCAGGGCATGGTGTGGATGCCGGGGGCGACCTTCCCGTCGATGGCGGCGAACAGGTGTTGCGCGGCCGTGTGCCCCAGCCGTTCCAGGTTCGGATCGACGCTGGTGAGCAGCGGGCGGGTCTCGGCCGACAGCACCTCCCAGTTGTCGTAGCCGATCACCGCGATGTCCGCGGGCAGGCGCCGGCCGCGCTCCCTGGCCGTCTCCATGAAGCCCGCGGCGATCTGGTCACTGCCGCAGAACACCGCGTCGAGGTCGGGCTGCGCCATCAGCAGCATCTCGGCCGCCTGCCGCCCCCACCGCTGGGACCAGGCGCCAAAGAGGGTCTCGCCCGCCTGTTCGAGACCGGCGTCGGCGAGCTCTCGCCGCACGCCCTCGGCCCTGTCGATCGCGGCCTTGTAGTCCGTGGGACCGGTGACATGGGCGATCCTGCGCCGCCCGGTGGCCAGCAGGTGCCGTACGGCGAGCATCGCGCCGCCCACGTCGTCGGGCACGAAGGAGACATCGTCGGCGTCGTCGGAGGGACCGTAGGCGTACACCACGGGAACCGGCAGGTCACGGCTGATGGAGGGGCGCGGGTTGGTGCTCTCCCCCACCACGATCAGGCCGTCGACCCGCCGGGACAGGAGCATGCGGATGTGGTGCTGCTCGCGGATGACGTCGCCGCGGGCGTCGCAGAGCATCACCGCCATCTCCCCCGCGCCGAAGGCGTTCTCCGCGCCGAGAAGGACGGGGATCCCGAATCTCCCGGCGCTGTCGCTGGTCAACAGGCCGACCGTACGGCTCTGCCCGGTCAGCAGGTTCTTGGCGAGCGCGTTCGGCCGGAAGGAGAGCTGTTCGGCCGCTTCGAGCACGCGCTGCCGGGTGTCGGCCCTGACGTTGTCCTTCCCATTGAGTGCCTTGGACACGGTGGCGATCGACACGCCGGCCAGCGAGGCCACGTCACTGATGGTCACCGCACGTGACCGCCTGCCAGCCATCTGACGAAATCCTTTTCTTTACATCCTGTCATCAGGGTCGGCCATCGCGATGGTGGCCACGCAGAGGGTAGCCCTCACCCTCACCCAACAGCAAGGTCAGCCTCCTGCTGGCAGGGGATTGACACGGTCTGATGTTTCTTTTACGTTTCCGAAAACCTTTTAGTTCTATTTCGTGCGTCGCGGGGGATGCCGGAAGAGGAGAAGACCATGCAGCCACGCGTCGGGATGACCGCCATCGTATTGTTAGCGCTAACAACAGCGGCGGCCTGTGGCGGGAGCGAGAAAACCGCCGCTCCCGCCGATGAGGCCACCACGATCACCATGTGGACCCGCGCCGCGACGCAGGCGCAGAGCGAGCGGCTGGTCAAGGCGTACAACGCGAGCCACAAGAACCAGGTGAAGCTGACGGTCATCCCGACGGACAACTACCAGCCGCGCATCGCGGCCGCGGCCGGGGCGAAGCAGCTGCCCGACGTGTTCGCGGCAGATGTGATCTTCGTCCCCAACTACACCTCGCAGGGCCTGTACCTGGACATCAGCGACCGCATCGCCGCACTGCCCTACAAGGACAAGCTCGCCCCCTCGCACATCAGGCTGGGCACGCTGGACGGCCGCTCGTACACGCTCCCGCACACCCTGGACCTGTCCGTCTGGTTCTGGAACAAGGACCTGTACGAGAAGGCCGGGCTGGACCCCGAGAAGGGGCCCACAACGCTGAAGGAGTTCGCCGAGCAGGCCACGGTCGTCGACGAGAAGCTCGGCAAGGACGGCAAGGTGCACGGCACCTTCTTCGGCGGCAACTGCGGCGGCTGCTACGTGTTCACCTTCTGGCCGTCGGTGTGGGCCTCGGGTGCCCAGGTCATGGACGCCGAGGGCACGACCTCGCTCAACGACCAGGCCGCCATGACGGACGTGTTCAAGATCTACCGCGACCTCTACGCCAAGGGCGTCACCGGCCCGACCGCCAAGGAGGAGCAGGGGCCGACCTGGACCGGTTTCTTCCCCAAGGGGGAGATCGGCGTGATGCCGATGCCCTCGACCACGCTCGGCTCGATACCGAAGGAGATGAGGGTCGGCGTCGCGCCCATCGCCGGCCCCGACGGCGGGGAGTCCACCTTCGTCGGCGGCGACTCGGTCGGCATCTCGTCGACCAGCGAGAACGCCGACGCCGCCTGGGACTTCCTGTCCTGGACGGTCTCCGACGAGGCACAGGTCGAGGTCATGGCCAAGAACAAGGACATTCCAGCCCGCACCGACCTGGCCGACAACAAGTACTCCGCCCAGGACCCGAGGGTGGTGCTGATGAACTCCATGGTCGCCAAGGGACAGACGCCGTACGCGCTGCGGTTCGGGCAGACCTTCAACGACCCGCAGGGGCCGTGGCTGCGCCTGGCCAGGGAGGCCGTGTTCGGTGACGCGGGCAAGGTCGCCCAGCTCAACTCCGAGATCACCAAGTCGCTGCAGCAATGACGGTGACACTGACCAGGCATGACGGGAAGGCGGTGCGGGGAGTCGTCCCGGCGCCGCCCCCCTGGTGGCGGACCCGGCGGGCGCAGGGCTGGGTCTACGCGGCCCCGACCGCCCTGATCGTCGGCGTGCTGTTCTTGGCACCGCTGGCACTGGTCGTCTGGATGTCGCTGAACCGCTGGCCGCTGCTCGGCCGGGCGACGTTCAACGCGCCGGACAACTACCTCAAGATCGCCGACAACCCCCTCTTCCTCGACGCGGTGGGCTTCACGCTGAAGTACACCGCCATCACGACCGTGCTGCTGTCGGCCGTGGCGCTCGGCCTGGCCCTGCTGGTGCAGGAGCGCAGGCCCGGTGTCGGCTTCTTCCGTACCGCGTTCTTCCTGCCGGGTGCGGTCGGCTTCGCCGCGGCGGCGCTGCTCTTCTACGGCATGCTCAACAACGACTTCGGGCCGATCGACCCGATCCTGCGGGCCCTGGGCCTCACCGACGAGCCGGTGCGGTGGACCGGAACCCCGAACATGGCGCTGTTCTCCACGATCGCGCTGGTGCTGTGGCGGTTCGCCGGGTTCAACATGCTCATCCTGCTCACCGGGCTGCAGTCGATCCCGGTCGAGGTCTACGAGGCGGCCAGGAGTGACGGCGCCGGTCGTTGGCAGATCTTCACCAGGATCACGCTGCCGCTGCTCCGTCCCACGCTCGCGCTGATGCTCGTCCTCAGCATCACCGGCTCCCTGCTCGCCTTCGACCAGTTCTTCATCTTCACCAACGGCGGCCCGGACAACAGCACGGTCTCCATGGTCATGGTCGTCTACCGCGACGCGTTCTTCCGCTTCGATCTGGGCGGCGCCGCGGCGCTGTCCGTCGTGCTGCTGGTCGCCCTGGTCGCGCTCAACGCCCTGCAGATGCGGGTGCTCGGGAGGTCGAAGTGAGCAGACCGGTGAGAACGCCCTACTACACCACGATGTCGGCCCTGGCGGTGCTCTTCCTGTTCCCCCTGCTGTGGAGCGGCTGGTCCTCCTTCGACGGCGGGGCCGGGAACTACCTGGAGATGGCCCGCTTCGGCGAGGGCGTCGGCACCTACCTGACCAACAGCGTGCTGGTCTCGGCGATGACCGTCGCCGGCACGCTGGGAGTCTCCGCCCTGGGCGGCTACGCCTTCGCCCGTTTCGACTTCCCCGGCAAGAACCTGCTCTTCCTCGCCACGCTGGCGATCCTGATGGTGCCGTACGCGACCATCCTGATCCCGCTCTACGTCCTGCTCGGCTACATCGGGCTGCAGAACTCGCTGATCGGGCTCGCGCTCGTCTTCGTGATGTTCCAGCTGCCGTTCGCGCTGTTCATGATGCGCAACGCCTTCGAGGCGATCCCGCGCGAGCTGGAGGAGGCCGCCCTCGTCGACGGCTGCGGCACGTTCCGCGCCTTCGCCCGCATCCTGCTGCGCGCGGTGCGGCCCGCCCTGGTCACGGTCGGACTGTTCGCCTTCCTGGCCTCGTGGAACGACTTCTTCGCCCCGCTCATCCTGCTCAACGACGGTGCGAGCTTCACCCTGCCGGTGGCCGTGGTCAGCATGACCCAGCGCACGTTCGGCGCCGTCGACTACGGCATGCTGCAGGCCGGCGTCATGGTCATGGCCGTGCCCTGCCTGATCCTCTTCATCGTCCTCCAGCGCCACTACGTGCGCGGATTCATGTCAGGAGCCCTGCGTGGTTAGTCCCGTCATGCCCTCGGCGGGGGTACTGTCCCCGCTCGGCCTCGATGCCGTACGGCTCACCCCGGGTTTCTGGGGTGACCGGATGGCGCTCAACCGCGAGGTCGTCATCGCCCACTGCCAGGAGTGGATGGAACGGGTCGGCTGGATCGGCAACTTCCGCGGCGTGACTCCCCGCCGGGGCCGGGAGTTCTCCGACTCGGAGATCTACAAGCTGCTGGAGGGGATGGCCTGGTCGGACCATCCCGCCCTGGACGAGCTGGCCGCGACCGTGGCGCGGGCGCAGGAGGAGGACGGCTACCTCAACACCCGCTGGAGCGGGCGGCGCTACACCGACTTCGAGTGGGGCCACGAGCTGTACTGCTACGGCCACCTGATCCAGGCAGGCGTAGCCCGGCTCCGCGCGCACGGCGAGGACACGCTGACCGAGGTGGTCCGCCGGGCCGCCGACCACGTCTGCGCCCGCTTCATGGACACCGAGGAGACCTGCGGTCATCCCGTGGTGGAGACGGCGCTGGTCGAGCTGTACCGCGTCACCGGGACCGAGCGCTACCTGGAGATGGCCCGCAGGTTCGTCGAGCGGCGCGGCAGGCCCGCCCTCGGTGAGATCCAGTTCCATCCCGCGTACTTCCAGGACGATCTGCCCGTGCGGCGGGCGCGGGTGTTCCGCGGGCACGCGGTGCGCGCCCTCTATCTCGCCTGCGGCGCGGTGGACGTGGCCGTCGAGACCGGTGACACGGAGCTGCTGCGGGCGGTCGAGACACAGTGGGAGCGCACCGTCGCCCGGCGCGTCCACCTGACCGGCGGGGTGGGCTCGCACCACTCGGACGAGGCCTTCGGCGAGGACTTCGAGCTGCCGGCCGACCGCGCCTACTCCGAGACCTGCGCCTGCATCGCCTCGATCATGCTGTCGCACCGGCTGCTGCTGGCCACCGGCGACGTGCGCTACGCCGACCTGGCCGAGCGGACCATGTACAACGTGCTCGCCACGGCGGTGGCGCTGGACGGACGCTCGTTCTTCTATGTCAACCCGCTGCAGGTACGGGTCCCGGCCGAGCCGCGCGAGGGGGTCAACCACGGTTCCGAGGGTGGCCTGCGCTCGCCCTGGTTCGACGTGTCGTGCTGCCCCAACAACATCGCCCGTACCCTCGCCTCGCTCCCCGCCTACCTGGCCGCGGCGGACGGCGACGCCCTGCGCATCCACCATTACACGCCCGGCGAGATCCGCCACGACGGTCTCGCGCTCCGGATCGAGACGGACTACCCCTGGTCGGGCACGGTGACCGCGCACGTCGTCGAGGGCCGGGCCGGCCGGATCTCGCTGCGCGTACCGCCCTGGGCCCAGGGCGCGACCCTGACCTACGGCGGCGTGTCACATCCGGCCGAGCCCGGCTACGCCACGGCCGAGGCCGACTGGCGGCCGGGAGACCGGATCCGGCTCGACCTGCCGATGCGGCCCCGCTGGACCTTCCCGGACCGGCGGGTGGACGCGGTCCGCGGGTGCGCCGCCGTCGAACGCGGCCCGCTCGTCTACTGCGCCGAGTCCACCGGCGACGAGCCTCCGCTGGCGCAGGTCACGGTGGAACCCCTCACGCCGGTCGAACGGCACGTCGACGGGACCGTCGAGCTGGACGTTCAGGCCGCACTGACGCCACCGGAGGACGGCGCCTGGCCCTACCGGAGCGACCGGCGGACCGCGGACGGACAGGAGATCCCGCTGCGGCTGATCCCCTACCACCGCTGGGGCAACCGGGGGCCGGCGAGCATGCGCGTGTGGTTACCACTGAGCTGACCCGCGCCCCCGGGACCCACCGGTATCGCCGGCGCGGCGCGGCCCGCGCCGGCGATACGAGCCGTCAGGTGCCGTACGCCTTCACCTCCAGCAGTCCGACCGAGGCCGTGCCGCTCTGCATCAGGACGCGCAGGCGGGTCGTGGTCACGGGCGTGAAGGTGACGCGGTTGTACTGGTTGAGCGCCCTCGGGTAGCCGCTCGCGCCGGGCACGTCCACGTAGGCGCTGCCGTTCCAGGACTGCAGTTTCCACGAGGCGGGCAGCCGCACGCCGCCGTTGTCGTCGAAGAAGTACACGTCGGCCGAGCCGAGTGTCCGCGCCGACGTCCAGGTGAGCTGTGCCCACTGCTCACCGGTGTTGGGCCAGGTGCCCCAGCGCGGGTTGACCGTGTCGTTGGACCCCGGCGGGTCGATGCCGTCGTTGATCGCGGCGACGCTCTCCCAGGCGGAGGTGAAGGACGCCGAAGGGGTCGCAGCGGTGGCCTGGTTGACCTGCGTGGGCGTGCCCGTGCCGACGTTGAGCTGGAAGGTTCTGGAGACGGGCGCGCTCAGCCTGTCGTAGTCGCGGAGCTCGGCGGTGAAGGAGTAGGAGCCGGCCGGCGCGGTGACCTGGCCGCTGATCGCTCCGGTGAACCGGTCGAGGCTGAGCCCGGCGGGCAGCGCGCCCCCGGTGATCCGCCAGTCGTAGAAGGGCACGCCGCCCTTGCCCACCAGCGTCTGCTGGTACGCCTGGCCGGGTGTCGCCTGCGGCAGGGCGGTGGTGACGATGGACGGCTTGAGGAAGGGCGTGAGGTTGCGGTTGAGCTTCCAGCCCGTGTTCTCGGCGATCAGCAGGGAGAGCTTGGTCGGCATCCACCTGCGGGTGGGGAACAGGTGCGTCCAGCCTCCGCTCTGCCCGCTGAGGCGGTCCCAGTAGGGTTCGGTCCCCGGAATGTGGTAGCTGGTGTCCAGGGGGATGGCCCGGCCCTGGTAGTCGATGACCTCCTGGTCGCCCGCGCCCGAGCCGTTGACGTAGTCGCGCATGCCCGCCCAGTCGCTGTGGTAGGCGACGGCGTGGCCGTACTCGTGCATGACCAGACCGTAGACGTCGAGCACCGAGCCCTGGATCTCGGTCTTGTACCAGTCCTCGTCGGCCAGGGAGGTGAAGAGCTGCTTGCCCGCCTCGTCGTACTCGAAGATCATCGCAGTGGAGCGGTGCAGCGGCCCGGGGACCTGCTGGCCGTTCCTGGTGCTGTACTTGCCGTTGGCGGCGGGGTATCCGGTGGAGTACGGGCTCTGGATCCCCCGGAGGAACACCCACATGCCGTTGTACGCCTGGTTGTTGGTCACGTTGATGGAGTTCGCCCAGTCGTTGCCGGGCAGGTGGTTGTTCTCGGCTCCCGCGGCGACGGTGTCGAACGGCTGGACGTCGAAGAACCGGTACCAGTCCTTGACCGCCTCCTCGGCGGTGGCGCGGAAGGCCGGGTTGCCGAAGTAGCCGGTGATCGTGTCGTAGCGGTAGTCGAAGTTGATCGGGATTCCCGGCTCGATCGCGGTCTTCTGGTCCTGCTGGACCTTGATCGGCAAGGTCTGCTGGTAGGTGATGTTGCCCGCGTCCCTGCTGTCCAGTTTGAGGGTGTACTGTTCGTCGGCGCCGGGTCCGCGCTTGGAGTGGATCGCCAGCCGGAAGATCTTCTGCTCGGACGCGTTGGCGAACGTGAGGGTCTTGGTCGCGCCGGTGGCGGTGAGCTGGCTGGGCAGGTCCATCATCAACCGGGAGGTGCCCTCGGCCTTGATGTTCATCGTCACCGGGTACCGCACGCCCTGCGGGGGCCTGACGGTCAGCTCGACGTAGGGGTTGGCGATGTACCCCTCCCAGTCGACCAGCTTGACGCCGTAGTCGTTGACGGTCCTGCCGAAGATGTCGATGACCTGTGCCTCAGGCGCCGCCTGCGCGGCCGGGGTGTGGATCAAGAACGGTGCGGCGAGCCCTGCCAGGGCGACCGCGATGGTTGTTCGTCGCATTCCACATGCCTTTCTCGGGCGGTCAGTTCTTGATGCCGGTGAGAGTCACACCTTCGATGAAGTAGCGCTGGAGGAAGAAGAAGAGCGCGATGATCGGCGCGATGACGACGGCGGAGGCCGCCATCAGGTAGCCCCACTGGGTGATGTACATGCTCTGGAAGGACGCCAGGCCAAGGGAGAGCGTGTAGTCCCGCTGGTCGCTGAGATAGAGCAGCGGGCCGAGGAAGTCGTTCCAGGTGCCGACGAACGTGAAGATCGTGACGACGACGACCGCCGGTTTGGAGAGCGGCATGACGATCGTCCAGAAGACCCGCCAGGGTGAGGCTCCGTCGATGTAGGCGGCCTCGTCGAGTTCGAAGGGGATCGTGAGGAAGAACTGGCGCATCAGGAAGACGTTGAACACGCCGCCGCCGGCCCCGGCGAACCAGGCGGGCACGGTCAGCGGGATGATCGTGTCCAGCGCGCCCAGTTCCTGCCACATGACGAACGTCGGGATGATCGTCACCGCGTAGGGCAGCATGACCCCGCTGAGCAGCAGCGCGAAGACCACATTGCGCCCGCGCCAGCGAAGCCTGGAGAAACTGAAGGCGGCGACGGCGCAGGTGAGCACCGTGCCCAGCACGGTGATGACCGCGATGACGACGGTGTTGACGAAGTAGAGACCGAACGGCTGCTCGGTCAGCGCCCCGCTGAAGTTGCCCCACTCGAAGGGCCGGGGCACCCATTCGGGCGGAGAGACGAACATCTGGCTGTCGCGCATGAGGGCGCTGCGCACCAGCCACACGAACGGCAGCAGGGTGGGGATCGCCCCCGCGACCAGGGCCGCGTACAACAGCAGGCGGCGGCCTCGCCGCCGGGGCCTCAGCCCGGCCGTCGGCGCGACCGTACCGCCGAGCTCCCGCCGGTCGGGAGCGGTCAGGGTCGTCATCGGGCACCGGCCATCTCGTAGTGAACCCAGCGGCGCGCGTTGCGGAACATCAGGAAGGTGACCACCATGATGATCATGAAGAGCACCCAGGCGAGCGCGCTGGCGTAGCCCATCTCGCTCTCCCTGAACGCCTTGCGGAACAGGTAGTAGACGTAGAAGAGGGTGGCGTTGTCCGGGCCGCCCTCGGTCATCACGTACGCCTGGTTGAAGACCTGAAAGGTGCCCACCACGCCGACCACGAGGTTGTAGAAGATGGTCGGGGTCATCATCGGCAGGGTCACGTGCCAGAACCTGCGCCAGGCGCCCCCGCCGTCGATGGACACGGCCTCGTACAGATGGCGGGGCACGCCCTGCAGTCCGGCCAGGAAGATCACCATGGTGTTGCCGAAGCCCCAGGTGCTCATCACGATCAGTGAGGGGATCGCCGAGTCCACGCCGTAGATCCACTGGGAGGTGGGGAGGCCACCCTGGCGGAGCAGCGCGTTGAGCAGCCCGAAGTCGGGATTGAAGATCCACAGCCAGAGGACGACATTGGCGATGGCGGGCACCAGCGTCGGCAGGTAGAAGATCGTCCGCCACACCGCCAGGCCACGCGCCTTCTGGTTGAGCAGCATGGCGACCGCGAAGCTGACGAGCAGGACGAGCGGGACCGCGCCCAGCGTGTAGTACGTCGTGGTGCCGAGCGACTTCAGGAACAGCTCGTCGCGGGCCAGCGCCGTGTAGTTGGCCAGGCCGACCGGTGAGGGGGTGCCGCCGATCTGCCAGTCGGTCAGGCTGAACAGGAACGAGGCGATCATCGGGCCGGCGGTGAAAACGACGAACCCCACGATCGCGGGCAGCGCCAGGATGACACCCCAGCGGCGTTCGAGCCGGCGCTGACCCGACATCGTGGGGGCCGGTCGTCCGGGAGACGCGGTCACGACGTCACAGCTCCTGGGTGTGGTGCCAGCCCTGCAGCAGGGCGGTGATCTTCGGAGCCGCCGTCCTGAGGATCTCGCCGGCGCCGCGCTCGCCCAGCTCTATCTGCTGCAACGCCGGAGTCAGCACCTCACTCGCGATCTTCTCCAGGTTCTTCAGGCGGGGCCCGTAGGTCGGCACCCCGTGCTTGAGCGCGTAGTCGACCACGGCGGTGCGGAACTCCGGCGGGTGCACCTCGTTCTTGATCCAGGAGTCGATGGCCGCCTGGTCCTCGTAGTACTTGCGCTCCTGCGGCATCCACAGGCCCTGTTTGAACAGGTCGACGTAGCTGGGGTCGTTGTGGAAGACGAAGAGCTCGACCGCCTTCTCGACGTTCTCGCCTCCGGCGAAGACCGCCGACGCGCCGGCCACGTGGGTGGCGGTGAGGGGCTCCTGATACTTGGGCAGGACGCCGATACCGAAGTCGACCTTGCTGTCCACCATGTCGAGCAGGCTCCAGTGCCCGTCCACCACCATCGCGACCCGCTTGGTCTTCAGCAGGATGTTGGTCCCCGGCGGGTCGTCGCCGGTCGCGGCCAGCTGCCCGGGGCCGGGCCCCACCCGGTGCTTGTGCACCAGGTCCTGGAGGTTCTGGAAGACCTCGATCGCCTCCGGGGTGTCCAGCAGGCACCGGGTGCCCTTCTCGTCGGCGATGTCGGCGCCGTTGCCGCGCAGGAAGCCGTACCAGGCGGGGCCGTAGGTGATGCTGCTGGAGACGCCGAACTGCCTGACCCTCTTGGCGTCGAAGCCGGACTCGTCGGGGTGTCTGCCCTCATGGTCGGCGGTCAGCCGGTAGGCGTTGGCGACCAGGTCGTCCCAGCTCCAGGCGGCGGCCGCGTCGGCGGGCGGGGCAGGCACTCCCGCGTCGGCGAAGGCCGACCTGCTGTACCAGAGCAGCTCGATCTCGTTGGCCGTCGTGGTGCCGTGCAGCCTGTCCTGGCCGTACCACAGGTAGGAGCCGGGAATCTGGTTGGCGAGCTGCGGATACTTCGACAGGTAGGGGAAGAGGTTGACCAGCTTGCCCTGCGCTGCCAGCCGGTAGGACATCGCCATGGGCACGTAGCCGACGTCGGGCGCCCTGCCTCCGGCGATCAGCGTGTTGAGTTTCACGTCGTACTCGTCGGGGGTGTACAGGGGCCTGACCCGCACACCGCTCTTCCGCGTGAACTGGCCGAGCATCCTGTCCACGGCCTTCTGTTCGAAGGTCGAGCCCCAGTACATGAACTGCAGTTCGGCGTCGCCGTCGGCCGCGGGGCCGCCGCAGGCCCCCAGCAGCGGTACGGCGCCCGCGCCGAGAGCGGCCAGGCCACCCAGTCTGAGCAGGTCCCGTCGTCCCAGCGATGTTCTCGGTATGACCATTGCGTGTCCTTAGGTGAGGGGAAGCCAGACCCGCATGGCGCGCCCGTCCCGGTTGTCCCACTGGAAGTAGGGGATGGCGGTGGCGGTCACCCGCTCGGCGGTGACCGGTTCCGTGGAAGAGCCGGTGAAGTACGGCAGGCCGCCGGCCCGGGGCTGGGCGACGGCCAGGGCGTCGACCTCGATCCGCACGGTGCGGCCCACCCCCTTCAGCTCGTCCTCGGCCAGGACGCGGAGCGTGGCGCCGGGAGCCAGGGCGAGGTCGTCCAGCTCGACACCCCGCTCCTGGTCGATCTGCTCGAAGCAGTAGACGAGCGGGCCGCGCTCGACGGCGACGCAGCCCCGGACCGCGTCGATGCGGCGGTGCGGGTAGACCAGGCGCGGCGTCATGTCCAGCGTCAGCTCGACGGTGTCGCCCTCGCGCCACGCGCGCCGCAGCACGACGTACCCCCGCTCGTCCGGGACGGCGCCGACCCACTCCCCGGCGACGGTGAGCCGCGCCGAGGCGCTCCACCCCGGGATGCGCAGCGCCAGCGCCCACTCGCCCCCGCCCGCCTGGTCGACGGTGAACCTGACGGAGCCGTCCCACGGGTAGCCGGTGTCGGTGGTGAGCGTGATCCGGTCGCCCGCCGGCTCGGCGCGTATGGTCCCCGGGGCGTACTGGTGGACGTACAGGACATCCTGGCCGGTCGTGGCGGTGTAGTGGCCGAGCGAGGAGACCAGCCGCATGATGTTGGGCGGGCAGCAGGCGCAGGCGAACCACTCCCGCCTGCGGCCCAGGTAGTCGCCCTCCAGGTGGTCGTCCCTGCGCTGGAGCGGGTTCACGTAGAAGAACCTGGTCCCGTCCGCCGATGTGGAGGCGGCGAAGGCATTGTGCAGGATTCGCTCGATCAGGTCGGCGTACCTGGCGTGCCCGGTGGCCAGCAGCAGCCGCCAGTTCCAGTGGACGGCGGCGATCGAGGCGCACGTCTCGCTGTAGGCGCGATCGGAGGGCAGCTCGTACCGGTCACCGACCGACTCGCCGGAGTGGCGGGACCCCATCCCGCCGGTGAGGTAGGTCTTGGTGGCGACGGTGTCCTCCCAGCGGCGGATCGAGCACTCCAGGAGGGACTCGTCACCGGTCTCCAGGTAGACGTCCACGACGCCGGCATCCAGATAGAGCTGGCGCACGGCATGGCCCACCGCGGTGCGGGCCTGCCGTACGGGCAGATGGTCCTGCAGGTAGTGGACGCCCAGCCCGCTGTCGCCGACCAGGCCGTGGCCGCGGTCGTTGACGAACTTCTCGGCGAGTTCGAGATAGGGCCGGGTGCCGGTGAGCCGGTAGAGCTCGACCAGCGCGGTCTCGACCTCGGCGTGACCGTCGATGCCGGGGTGGCCCTGGCGCAGGAAGACCTCCACCAGGTGGTCGGCCAGGCGCACGGCGACGGCGAGCAGCCGCTCGTCTCCGCCGGCCCGTGCCCCGGCCACGGCCGCCTGGAACAGGTGCCCGGCGCAGTAGTGCTCGTGACTGTACTCCAGCTCGGCGTAGATCTTGTCCGGCTTGACCAGCTGGTAGTGGGAGTTGAGGTACCCGTCGGCCCGTTGCGCCCGCACCAGGACCTCGGCCGACTCGGCGATGAACCGTGCCAGCTCGGGAGCCGGCTCACGGGCGTGCTCCCAGGCCGCGGCCTCCAGTTGCTTGTAGAGGTCGGAGTCCTGGAAGCGGTAACCGACGAACTCGCCCTCCCCCTCCCCCGCCGCGAGCCGTAGGTTGGGCAGGCTGCCGGCCTCCTCCATCTGCCGTAGCCCCAGGGCCATGCTGGCCTCGCGGTTGATCCGCTGCCAGCGGCCGAACAGCCCGCCGGTGATCGTGACGTCGCCGACGCCGAGTGGGCGCTGCGCCACCCTGGCCTCGGACGTCGGCACGACGGGACCGCTGATCTGACCGGCCCGGACACCTGAGGTCGTCATCGAGCTCCTCTCTCACTCCGCCACAAGGAAACAAAGGAATAGGTTTTCCTCAGAAAGTAAGATCGTTGCTTCCGTTCGTCAACAGTTCATAGTGTGCTTCTGTCAAGCGTGACGTCTAAAATGCACGGGTAGCAGGTCGGCGAGCACTGTAGGGGGAAAACCTTTGTCTCATCCGATCAGCGGGCCGTCCGCGCGGGCCGTGACGATCAGGGAGGTCGCCGCCGCCGCGGGGGTGTCGGTCGGCACCGCCTCGAAGGCGCTCAGCGGCACCGGCAAGCTCCGCGAGGAGACCAGGGCCCGGGTGGTGAGCGCGGCCGAGCGGCTCGACTTCCGGCCCAACGCCACCGCGCAGAACCTGCTGGCCGGGCGGACCTTCACGGTCGGGCTCGTCACCAGCGACAGCTTCGGCCGGTTCAGCATCCCGGTGATGCTCGGCGCCGAGGACGCACTGGGCGCCGGGCAGATAGCGGTCTTCATGTGTGACACCCGCGACGACCCGATCAGGGAGCAGCACTACGTGCAGCGCCTGCTCGCCCGCAGAGTGGAGGGCCTCATCGTCACCGGCCGCCGCACCGAGCCCCGGCCGAGCCTGGGCGGCCGGGTCCCGGTGCCCGTCGTCTACGCCATGACCCAGTCGGCCGATCCCGCCGACCTGTCGGTCATCCCCGACGACGTCGGCGGCGGGGAACTGGCCACCCGGCACCTGCTGGCCACCGGCAGGACGCGTATCGGCCACGTGACCGGCCCGCAGCGCTTCCTTGCGGCCAACCGCCGCGCCGCGGGCATGACCGCGGCGCTGGCCGAGGCGGGGCTCCCGCTGATGGGCGAGGTGCTCTTCGGGGAGTGGAGCGAGGAGTGGGGACGGCAGGGGGCCGACATCCTGCTGCGCGCCCATCCCGACGTGGACGCGGTCTTCTGCGGCAGCGACCAGATCGCGCGAGGGGTGGCCGAGACGCTGCGCGAGCGAGGGCGCGCGATCCCCGGCGACGTGGCGCTGGTCGGCTTCGACAACTGGGAGCCCATGGCCGTCGCCTCCCGCCCACCGCTCACCACCGTCGACATGAACCTCACCGACATCGGCAGAGCCGCGGCCACACACCTGCTGTCGGCCATCGGCGGATCCCCCGAGCCGGGCGGGGTGCGGGTCATGCCCGCCAGCCTCGTGCTACGCGAGTCCACCCGCGGGGAACCGCCTCCGGCGGGCCGCTGAGGAGCCCGCACCGGGTCCTGGAAGCGGCGGCCGGAGAGCCCGGCCGCCTGGAGCCTCCGGTTCCGGCGGGACGGTGACCGAAAACCCGGTCGCCGTGTCAGAAGGCGTCGGCGATCTCCCTCAGCCGGGCGGCCAGTTGCTCCGGCTCGCCGTCGACCAGGGCCGAGACCCCGCGCCACCAGGCGAACCACTCGCCGCTGCGCCACATCCAGTCGATCCGCTCGATGGCGGCGATGACGTCGCCCCTGTTGCGCCAGACCGCACCCGCCTGTTCCGCGGAGGCGCCCTGGCGCAGCGCCCAGGTGTGCAGGGTCTCGGCGGCCTCGGTGTCGACCGGCTGCTCGTACGGGTCGGGATGCTCGTCCAGCCGGTGCGGGCCCAGCCCCGCGGCGACGCCCCAGCTCCACTGGGCCTCGGCGGGACGGGAGTAGCGCAGGGAGTCGAAGTCGAGGTTGGAACCGAGCTCGTTGTCCGCCCGGCGCAGCACCAGCGCGTCGAGGCGGCCGCCCGCGTCGAAGGAGACCACGATCCGCTGGCCGGGGCGAGCGTCGGGTGGCAGTTCGACCCGGTCCTCGGCCTGCCAGGAGTTGAGGTCGGTGACGGCGGCGGGGCTGCCCCAGGTCTCGTCCGCCGCGTCGTCGGCGATCCAGGCGGCGAGCATCTCCAGAACCGTCAGGTCGGTCCACGGTTCGATCGCGGTGGAGCTCCACAGCACCTCGTCCGGCGCGGGCAGCTTGCCGCCGCGCTCGCGCCGCCACCACCGCTCGCCGAGCTCGCGGGTTCCGACCAGCAGGGCGGCCAGCGCGGCGAGCTCGGTGGATCTGCGGGTGAGGGGGGCGCCTCGGGCGAGCTCGACGGAACGCGCGACACGGTCGGCGCCCAGCGCCGCTCCCGCCTCGCCCAGCAGCAGGGCGGCGTCCGGCCGCTCCTCGCCCAGTAGGTCACGGATCAGTCGTCTGGCCTCGGTCCTCGCGTCCTCCGCATGTCCCTCACGCATACCGACACGGTACGCCGGGAGATCCTTAGGCGCGAGCGTCACCGGGCGCTACCGCCGTGCCGTCGTCCTGCGGTGACACGGCGAGGTACGCCGATGTGGCCGAGCGGTCTGTGCCACCGCCCCGAGCACCCCGGCCGGCATGATCAGGTCGCGCACCGGCCCGCTGGGGAACGGCATCGCTCTTCGGCCGCCCACGTGTCACGCGGGC
>NZ_JBEXUE010000208.1:0-16803 GCF_040614275.1 Streptosporangium sp. NPDC006013 | reverse complement strand
CCGGGTAAGCAAACCCGCCTTACGGTGACGGCATGACCCACGCACACCCGCACACCCCCCACCACTCCGCCCAGCACGGCCACCACCAGCAGGACGACGCCGGCCAGGCGGAGATCCTCGACCTGGACGCGGAAGTCCTCGGCGAGCACATCGCATCCATCACCGCATGGCTGCCCCTGAAGACCAGCCCGCGCCATATCGTGGACCTGGGCTCCGGCACCGGAGCGGGCACCTTCGCCCTCCTCGACCGCTTCCCCGAGGCACACGTCACAGCCGTCGACGCCTCGCCCGGACACCTGCAGCGCCTGCGGCAGAAGGCATGCGCCCAGAATGCGGATGACCGTGTGCGCACCGTGCAGGCCGACCTCGACGCCACCGACTGGCCCGACCTCGGCACGCCGGACCTGGTCTGGGCCTCGGCCTCGATGCACCACATGGCCGACCCTGGCCGCGCACTGCGCAACGTCCACGACATGCTCGCGCCCGGCGGCCTGTTCGCCGTCGTCGAGCTGGCCGGATTCCCCCGTTTCCTGCCCGAGAATGCCCCGGAGGACCGGCCCGGCCTGGAAGACCGCTGCCACGCCGCGACCGAGCACTTCCACGCCGAACACGTGCCCCACCGCGGCGCCGACTGGGGGCCGATGCTGATCGCCGCCGGGTTCACCCTCGAAGGCGAGCGCACCATCGCCGTGAACATCGAAGGCTCCCACAACGAGGCCATCGGCCGCTACGCACTCAGCAGTCTGCTACGCATCCGCGGTGCCGCCGCACAAGCGCTTCCGGCCGCAGATCTCGCCGCGCTCGACCGGCTGCTCGACACAGACAGCCCTCACAGCATCCTGCACCGCGACGACCTCTCGGTACGCACCGAACGCACCGTCTGGGCCGCACGCCTCAGCTGATCTGCAATCTCCACGCAGGTTGCCCGCCAGGCAGCATCAGCACCCAACTTCTTGCCTTATACGCAACACATGATGCCTATAAAGCATGAGCTTTGTAGGTTGGGTGTTGAGCCCGCGCAGCCTCTCTGCGCAGACACCGTCGCGAACCATCCATCTTGGCGCGTTCGCGACGGAGGAAAGGAGCACTTCGATGACTGCACTGCAGTCCCCCTCTGGTCGGCAGGCCACAGCCGGAACCAGCACCGCAGACGGCGTTCCCGCCGAATACCAAGCGTGGCGCAAGGACCGGTGGGAAGAGGTCGCCGGCCCGAACGGCAAGGCCAAGGTCATCGCCAACGGCAAGATCACCGACCGTGACACCCACACCTTCCCCGGCGTCCCTGGGAAGTGGAGCACCAATGAAGCCGGCGCACTGACCGTGACGGCCACGGCCGCGGACGGCGTGACGATCGACGGCACGACGGTCGATGGAACAGCGCAAGTACCCTCGGGCTGCTCACTGCGATTCCCCGACGACCGCGTCGGCTTCGCCGGTGGTGCCGACGGCTACTACGGCCTGGTGGTCATGGACAACGGGGCCGTCGAGCGCTCCGGTCTCAGCGGTATCGACACCTTCCCCTACGACTCCTCGTGGGTGTTCGAAGGCCAGTACCGGGCGGCTCCCGAGGGCCGCCGCATCGAGGTTCGGCGGCTGACCGTCCCGCGCAGCACCGAGGCCATGCTGGCCCCGGTCGACCTGGCCGTGACCATCAACGGCACCGAATACGTACTGGCTGTCCTCCAGGACTTCCCCGGCCAGCGCCTGGTGGTGTTCACCGACGAGACCAACGGCAACGAGACACCCGAGATCGGCCGCTGGCTCTCGTTGCCCCTGCTCGAGCCCGGCAGCACTCTGCCGGTCGACTTCAACCAGGCAACCCTTTCCCACCACCACCTGAACCCGGCCGTCTTCGTCTGCCCCCTCTCACCGCCCGGCAACCACCTGCCCATGCGCGTCGAGGCCGGCGAACGCTCCCTGATCCACGACAAGACAGACCAGAACTGACCCCCCACCACCTCAGCAACCCGCACGTACAGAAAGAAGCAACACCATGAGCCAGAACCTCAAGGACAAGGCCGTCACCTACCTCCGCGCACTGGAGACGGCTGACTGGGACACCGCCCGCGCCATGTGCGCCGACACCGCGACCGTCTGGCACAACGACGGCAAGGGCGAGGAGACCATCGAAGAGAACATCGAGGGGATGAGGGGGCAGATCCACACCATGGAATCGATGCGCTACGACATCACCCGCCAACTCTCCCAGTCCGGCGAAGTCCTCCAGCAGCACGTCGTGCACGTGGCCACCAAGAACGGCATGCGCGGCGAGGTGCACGCCGCGGTGTACTTCCGCTTCGACGACGCCAGCCTGATCACCCGCATCGAGGAATACGCGAACTTCATCCCCGCCGGCCAGGACGGCTAAGACCGCAACGGACTCGCTGCAGCCGTCACGACGGCGCGGAAGCCGATGCGCCGTTCGCTCCCCAGCCAGGCAGAACGGCGCATAGCTCCGCGGCCTACCCGCGGAGGAAACCTGCCCGGTGGCGCCGAGGAGTTCGCCTGCCCTTGGTCAAGGCAGCGGCTCATCTACCGCAGGTTGACGCGGCAGTAGCCGTGAAGCCCTGCGACCGATAGCAGGACACCGGCTCGGATTCCGGTAACCCGCACGCCCCGCTGCCATGAGCTGCGGAAGGCGTGTGGGTTCACGCGTTTCTCCCCCGAAATACCGCGAACACCCGCGCTTCCCAGCGGGGCGGGCAGAAGATCCGCGAAGAGGAGGCGAGCAAGCACTGGGGGACACCGGGCTTGTGTTCACCACCAAGTCGGGGCGGCCGATCGAGCCGCGTAACCTCGCCCGGTCCTTCGCCCGGATCGTGGCGGCGAACAAACTGCGGCCGATCCACGTTCACGACCTGCGGCACACCCCCGCGTCGCTGCTCAAGAAACTGGGGGTCGCGCCACGTGACGCAATGGAGATCCTCAGGCACAGCCGGATCCTGGTCATGATGGAGATCTACCCGCACGGAGACGGCGAGAGCCGCCAAGACGCCCTCAAGAAGGTCAACGGACTGTTCGAGTGAGGCCGTTGCAGCAAAAACCCCGAAGCTTGATCGCTTCGGGGCATTTATCGAGGTGGGGCTACCAGGACTTGAACCTGGGACCTCTTCCTTATCAGGGAAGCGCTCTAACCGTCTGAGCTATAGCCCCTCAGCGCGCACGAACGGCCCCGCACCCGCTTCGCGGAGGCGAACCCGTCCGTTCGAACTGGGAAAAGCTTACCCTGTTCCGGCACCTGCTTGCGCCATGTCCCCGACCGCGGAAGGACGGGAACATGACTCAAGATCGGTTACTCGGCCTCGCTGAAAGTGACCTCCACGCCTCCGACCAGATCGGAGGCGACGTTGTAGATCACCGCACCGAGAGTGGAGAGTGCGGTGATCAGCACGACGTTCACCGCGCCGATCAGGGCGGTGTAGCCCAGGATGCGGACCGGCTCGAACCAGGAGGCGACGTCGACGCCACTGGTGGCCTTGCCGTCGGCGGTCGTCAGCTGGTTGACCGTCTGGATGATGTTGTCGAACACCCCCAGCCCCGACAGCACCATGTAGAGCACCGCGACCGCGATGAACAGCACCACGAAGCAGACCAGTGACACCACGAAGCTGAACTTCATGGCCGACCACGGCTCGACCCTGCGCAGCACCAGGTGCGCCTTACGGGGCGACCTGGGAGCGGGGATGTCCGAGGGCTTCCTGCCAGGCGCGTCCAGCGGCGGTTGGGGCGACGACAGGCTTCCGGGCGACCAGGGCTGCTGCCCCGCCGGTGGACGGTTCTGCTGCCCCGCCGCCGGCGGAGGCGGTGAGGGTGACTGTAACGGCGGTGCGGATGGAGGTGGAGACCCTGGACGGATCCGCACCGTGGTCTCGGCCTGCTTGCCATCCTCTGTGGTCGTCACTTTTTTCCTGCCCTTGGGGTCGTCGGCTACCGATTCATCGGTTTCCGGCGCGGGCGCGCTACCGTTAACCGGTGACGAGGCCGCCTCGACGTCTTTCGTTTCAGCGGTCTTGTCTATTTTCTCCGTCACCTGGTCGCGTGTCGACGAGGAGGCGGGGCGCGAGCCCGGCTCGCCCTGAGAACTCACGGGTTATCTCCTTCCCCGTTCTCCTCGGTCTCCACCGACACCTCGGCGTTTTCCTCGGTCTCCAACGACTCCGCGTTGCGGGCCAGAGCCACGACGCTGTCCCCCTCTGCGAGATTCATCAGTCGAACCCCCATCGTCTGGCGGCCCGACTGCTTGATCTCCCCGGCGCTCGTCCGGATAACCCCTCCGGCGGACGTGATCGCGAAAACCTCGTCCTCGGGCCTGACCATGACCGCGCCAACCAGCTTGCCACGGGCACTAACGATCTTGGCGGTCAGGACGCCCTTTCCACCCCTTCCCTGGATCGGGTACTGATCCACGGGGGTGCGCTTGGCGTATCCGCCCTCGGTGGCGATGAGCACGTTGTCGCCGTCGGCGATCCGGTTCATCGCCAGGAGCTCGTCGCCCTCAAGGAAGCGCATGCCGATCACACCGCTGGTCGCCCTGCCCATCGGGCGCATGGCCTCGTCGGAGGCCGTGAAGCGGATGGACTGGGCACCGCGGGAGACGAGCAGGAGGTCGTCCTCCTCCGACACGAGCCTGGCGGCGATCACCTCGTCATCTTCGCGCAGGTTGATCGCGATGAGGCCACCCGTGCGCGGCGAGTCGTACTCGGACAGGCGTGTCTTCTTCACCAGGCCGCTGCGGGTGGCCAGCACGAGGTAGGGGGCGACGTCGTAGTCACGCAGGTCCAGGACCTCCATGACGACCTCGTCCGGCTGCATGGCCAGCAGGTTCGCCAGGTGCTGCCCGCGCGCGTCGCGGCCCGAGTCGGGGAGCTCGTACGCCTTGACCCGGTAGACGCGGCCCTTGTTCGTGAAGAACAGCAGCCAGTGGTGTGTCGTGGTGACGAAGAAGTGGTCGACGATGTCGTCCTGGCGCAGCTGCGCACCCCGCACACCCTTGCCGCCGCGCTTCTGCGCCCGGTAAAGATCTGTGTTGGTTCGCTTGGCGTAGCCACCGCGGGTGATCGTGACGACCATGTCCTCCTCGGCGAGGAGGTCCTCGATGGACATGTCGCCCTCGTAGGCGATGATCTCGGTCCTGCGCTCGTCGCCATACCGCGCGGTGAGCTCGGAGAGCTCGTCCTGGACGATCGTGCGCTGCCGCTCGGGCGAGGCGAGGATCGCCTGGTACTCGGTGATCTGCGCCATCAGCGCGTCGTACTCGTCGGTGATCTGCTGGCGCTCCAGAGCGGCCAGCTTGCGCAGCTGCATGTCGAGGATGGCCTGCGCCTGGATCTCGTCGATCTCCAGGAGCGTCATCAGGCCGCCCTGCGCGGCGGACGCCGAGGGCGACCGCCGGATCAGCGCGATGACCTCGTCCATCCGGTCGAGTGCCTTGAGCAGCGCGCGCAGGATGTGCGCCCGCTCCTCGGCCTTGCGCAGCAGGTAGCGGGTCCGGCGGACCACGACCTCGATCTGGTGGGACACGTAGTGGCGGACGAACTGGTCGAGCCTGAGCGTGCGCGGCACGCCGTCGACCAGGGCCAGCATGTTGGCGCCGAAGGTGGTCTGCAGCTGGGTGTGCTTGTAGAGGTTGTTCAGCACGACCTTGGCGACCGCGTCGCGCTTGAGCACGATCACCAGGCGCTGGCCGACGCGCGAGGAGCTCTCGTCGCGGACGTCGGCGATGCCGGTGATCCGGCCGTCCTTCACCGACTCGGCGATGGTCAGTGCGAGGTTGTCCGGGTTGACCTGGTAGGGCAGCTCGGTGACGACCAGGCACTGGCGGCCCTTGGCGTCCTCCTCGACCTCGACGATCGCCCGCATGGTGATCGAACCGCGGCCGGTCCGGTACGCGTCGTCGATGCCGCGCCGGCCGACGATCAGCGCGCCGGTGGGGAAGTCGGGCCCCTTGACCCGGGCGATCAGCGCTTCGAGGAGTTCCTCGTCCGTCGCCTCCGGGTTCTGCAGGGACCAGACGATGCCCGCGGCCACCTCCCGCAGGTTGTGCGGCGGGATGTTGGTGGCCATGCCGACCGCGATGCCCGCCGCCCCGTTGACCAGCAGGTTGGGGAAGCGCGAGGGCAGGACCGTCGGCTCCTGGGAGCGCCCGTCGTAGTTGGGGATGAGATCGACGGTGTCCTTGTCGATGTCGCGCAGCATCTCCATGGCGATGGGCGCGAGCTTGCACTCGGTGTAGCGCATCGCCGCGGGCGGGTCGTTGCCCGGCGAGCCGAAGTTGCCCTGCCCGTCGACCAGCGGGTAGCGCAGCGCCCAGTGCTGGGCCATCCGCACCACGGTGGCGTAGATCGACGCGTCGCCGTGCGGGTGGTAGGAGCCCATGACGTCAC
The DNA here is from genome assembly GCF_040614275.1 of Streptosporangium sp. NPDC006013. Classification (NCBI taxonomy): domain Bacteria; kingdom Bacillati; phylum Actinomycetota; class Actinomycetes; order Streptosporangiales; family Streptosporangiaceae; genus Streptosporangium; species Streptosporangium sp. NPDC006013. The sequence continues at coordinate 10,420 of NZ_JBEXUE010000208.1, read as the reverse complement.
CGACGACGCGGGAGCACTTGAAGTAGCCGCGGTCGGGCCGGTAGCCGCCGTCGTACATGGCGTACAGCACCCGGCGGTGCACCGGCTTCATGCCGTCGCGGACGTCCGGCAGCGCGCGCGAGACGATGACCGACATCGCGTAGTCCATGTAGCTGCGCTGCATCTCGGACTGGATGTCGACCGGCTCGACGCGGTCTACCGGAGGGCCGGGCGGAGTGTTGACTTCCGTCACAGGTCAAGATCCTTTTCTGGTACGGCTACCGCTACACGTCGAGGAAACGGACGTCCCGGGCGTTCCTGATGATGAAGGAGCGGCGCGCCTCGACGTCCTCACCCATGAGCACGCTGAACAGCTCGTCGGCCTGGGCCGCGTCGTCAAGGGTGACCTGCAGGAGCAGGCGGGTGTCGGGGTTCATGGTCGTATCCCAGAGCTGGGCGGCGTTCATCTCGCCCAGACCCTTGAAGCGCTGCACGTTGTCACGGGGCCGGGGGTCCGGCTTGCCCGCGTCGATGCCGGCCTGGATGACCACGTCGCGCTCGCGGTCGGAGTAGGCGTAGGAGGCGTCCTCACCCTTCCTGTCCCATTTGATCTTGTAGAGCGGCGGCTGGGAGAGGTAGACGTGCCCCGCCTCGATCAGCGGCCGCATGAAGCGGAACAGCAGGGTCAGCAGCAGGGTCGTGATGTGCTGGCCGTCGACGTCGGCGTCCGCCATCAGGATGAGCTTGTGGTAGCGGAGCTTGGTGATGTCGAACTCGTCGTGCACACCGGTGCCCATGGCCGTGATCAGCGCCTGGACCTCCTGGTTCTGCAGGACCTTGTCGATCCGGGCCTTCTCCACGTTGAGGATCTTGCCGCGGATCGGGAGGATCGCCTGGAACTTGGAGTCGCGCCCGCCCTTGGCCGAACCGCCCGCCGAGTCACCCTCGACGATGTACAGCTCGCACTTCTCCGGATCGCTCCACTGGCAGTCGGCCAGCTTGCCCGGCAGACCGGATCCCGACTCCAGCAGCGACTTGCGCCGGGTCAGGTCACGGGCCTGACGGGCCGCGAGGCGGGCGCGGGAGGCCTGCAGGGACTTCGTGATGATGTCCTTGGCCTCACCGGGGTTGCGCTCGAACCAGTCGCGCAGGTGGTCGTTGCAGGCCTTCTGGACGAACGACTTGGCCTCGGTGTTGCCCAGCTTGGTCTTGGTCTGACCCTCGAACTGCGGGTCGGCCAGCTTCACCGAGATGATCGCGGTGAGGCCCTCGCGGATGTCCTCACCCGCGAGGTTGTCGTCCTTGCCATCCTTGAGGAACTTCTGCTCGCGCGCGTAGCGGTTGACGATGGACGTCAGCGCCGCGCGGAAGCCCTCCTCGTGGGTACCGCCCTCCGCGGTGTTGATCGTGTTGGCGAAGGTGTAGACCGACTCGCTGTACGAGTTGTTCCACTGCATCGCGATCTCGACCGCGATGCCGTCTCCGTGCTCCTCGAAGTCGATCACCGATACGTGGGTGGGTTCCTTCTTGGAGTTGAGGTGCTTGACGAAGTCGGACAGACCGCCCTCGTAGTGGTAGGTGACCTCTTTGGGGTCATCCTCGATGAAGTCGGGGCGCTCGTCCCTGATGGAGATCGTCAGGCCCTTGTTGAGGAAGGCCATCTCCTGGAAGCGGCGCGCGAGAGTCTCGAAGTGCCAGGTCGTGGTCTCGAAGATGGTCCCGTCGGCCCAGAAGGTGATCGAGGTGCCGGTCTCGCCGGTCTCCTCGCCCTTGGCCAGGGGTGCCGTCGGCCGGGTGTCGACGTAGGTCTGCCGCCAGTGGTGGCCGTCGGTGCGGATCTCCACCTCGAGCCTGCTGGACAGCGCGTTGACGACGGAGACGCCCACGCCGTGCAGTCCTCCGGAGACCGCGTACGACTTGTCGTCGAACTTGCCGCCCGCGTGCAGCACGGTCAGCACGACCTCGACCGCGGGACGGTTCTCGCCGGGAACGTTGCCGACCGGGATGCCTCGGCCGTTGTCGACGACCCGCACGCCGTTGTCGGCGAGCAGGGTGATCTCGATCCGGTCGGCGTGCCCGGCCAGGGCCTCGTCGACGGAGTTGTCGACGACCTCGTAGACGAGGTGATGGAGACCGCGCTCACCGGTGGAGCCGATGTACATGCCGGGGCGCTTACGGACCGCCTCAAGTCCTTCGAGAACAGTGATTGAGCTAGCGTCGTAGGACAAGTGCGAAATCCTCCTGCCGCGGACACGCGGCAGGGAGACAAACGTGTAGCCCCACCGTGCCCGTCACCGTCGTGAATGCCCCGATGCGTCCACCCAGGGGAGCCGGCACACACGCCGGGGGTGACACGCAAACGGACGTGTCCGGAATTCGATTTCATTCTAGCGGCTCAGAGCACATCATGTGGCATTGACGGCCCCTGGAATGGCCTGTCGCGTGACGATCATCGTCTTGAACATCCCCCTACGGGGGCGGGGTTCGTCGCGCCAGAAAGGCTACTGATCCGTTTCTGAGCGCCGAGTCAGCCGTACGTGTCGCCCGGGCCGCGGCTTCCGGTGACGCGCAGACCGCCGCTGGAGCGGGGGCCGTTCTGCGGTCCACGGACCTTGACCCGTTGCACCGTTCCGTCCCCTAGCTCCTCATTCAACCTTCTTACCAGGGTCCTTGCCAGCAGACGCACCTGGGTGGCCCAGGCGGTGGAGTCCGCGACGACCACGACCTCGCCCTCCGCGAAGGTCTCCGGCCTGGTGTGGGCCGCCATGTCCGGGCCGACGATCTCGTGCCAGCGGCCGAAGACCCCGCCGATCGCGGCGGGCTGCTGCCAGCCCCGATCGGCGAGCAGGTCGGCGATGGCCCTGCCGAAGAGCTGGGGATCACCCGCGTCCCTGCGCGGCCCGGACGCCCTGCGGCGCGGCTCCCTGCGGGGGAGCTGCCCTCGCCTGGCGGCGTCCGACTTGGCCTGGGCCAGCTTCTCCCTGGCCATCGCCGCCCCCTTGGCGGCCGCGCTTCTCGCCGACCCGGGAGCCGTGGCGTCCGCCCCGCCACCGCTCGATCCAGGCTCTGAGTCATCGGGCACGGACCACGCCTCCCTCTGTCACGTCGAACCGGCCTCCGGCCAGCTCCTTCGGCACGTCGTCGGGGACCGCGGCGGTGATCAGCACCTGCTCGGCGGGGGCGACCATCTCGGCCAGCCGGCGCCGGCGCCTGTTGTCCAGCTCGGCGAAGACGTCGTCCAGGATCAGGACCGGGTCGCCGCCGTCGGCCCTGAGCAGGTCGTAGGCGGCCAGTCTGAGCGCCAGCGCGTACGACCACGACTCACCGTGGCTGGCGTAGCCGCGCGCGGGCAGCTCCCCCAGCCCGAGGAACAGGTCGTCGCGGTGCGGGCCGACCAGGGTGACGCCACGTTCGAGCTCGGCGGCGCGAACCTCCAGCAGGCCGGCCCGCAGCCGCTCCGCCAGCTCGGCGCGGTCGGTGCCGGCGTCCGCGGGCAGGGTGCCGCGGTACTCCAGCCTCGCGGGGGCGGAGTCGGGTGCGAGAGAGGCGTACGAGGCGGCGACCAGGGGGCGCAGCGTCTCGACCAGTTCCAGCCTGGCCGCGAGCAGCTCGGCACCGTGCGTGGCCAGGTGGGCGTCCCAGACCTCAAGGGTGCTCAGCGGGTCCCCCGCCCCGGCCTCGGCGAACGCCGCGTCGCTCTCGGCCCGCCGGGTGCTCCGGCCGCGCCCCCGCCGGGCCTGCGCGGCCGTACGCAGCAGGGCACCGCGCTGCTTGAGCACCCTGTCGTAGTCGGCGCGCACCCCCGCGAACCTGGGCGCCCTGGCCACCAGGAGATCGTCGAGGAACCGGCGCCGCTCGGAGGGGTCGCCCTTGACCATGGAGAGGTCCTCAGGAGCGAACAGGACGGTGCGCAGCAGGCCGACGACATCGCGCGTGCGGGAGACGGGCGAGCGGTTCAGCCTGGCCCTGTTGGCCCTGCCCGGGTTGATCTCCAGCTCGATCAGCGCGCGCCGGTCGTCGCGGACCACCACCGAGCGTACGATCGCCCGCGCCGCGCCCTGCCGGACCAGCGGCCCGTCGCCGGCGACCCGGTGGCTGGCCTGCGTCGCCACGTAACCCAGCGCCTCGACCAGGTTGGTCTTTCCCATGCCGTTGGGCCCGACGAAGGCCGTGACCCCCGGCTCCATGCCGAGATCGACGGTTTCGTAGGACCGGAAGTCGGTCAGGGAGAGATGGGCGACATGCACCCCAGGAAGATTAGTCGGCCCCGCCCATCACCGTGGCCTCCGGCGCCCGCACGGCTCGCGCCCCGTGGAAAAGGTATGGCGCGAGCCCTACGACGGAGGTCGCGAACGTGCGGCCGCGGCCGCCGGAGCGGCCCTGCCGAGCCGGGAGCGGTGGTGGGTCCGCGCCTTGGACGGGGAACGCCGCGCTAGCCGGCCGCCTCGACCGGGGGGATGACGTCGGCGCCGGGGGAGTCGGCGCCCTTGGCCACCGAGCCCGCCCTGGAGGTGACCGCGTGGCCGCCGAACTGGTTGCGCAGGGCCGCGACGACCTTCATGGCCGGCGAGTCGTCCTGGCGGGAGGCGAACCTGGCGTACAGGGCGGCGGTGATGACCGGCAGCGGGACCGCGAGGTCGACGGCCGCCTGAACCGTCCAGCGGCCCTCGCCGGAGTCCTGCGCGTAGCCCTCGAGCTGCTCCAGAGCGGGGTCCTCCTCAAGTGCGCGGACCATCAGGTCGAGCAGCCAGGAGCGGATGACGGTGCCCTGCCGCCAGCTCTTGAAGGCGCCGGGCACGTCGGTCACGATGTCGGCGGCCTCCAGCAGCTCCCAGCCCTCGGCGAAGGCCTGCATCATGCCGTACTCGATACCGTTGTGGACCATCTTGGCGAAGTGACCGGCACCGATCCTGCCCGCATGGACGAAGCCGTCCTCGCCCTCGGGCTTGAGGGTCTCGAAGATCGGCATCGCCCGCTCGACGTCGGCCCTGTCGCCGCCGACCATGAGCGCGTAGCCGTTCTCCAGCCCCCAGACTCCACCGCTCACGCCGCAGTCGACGAACCCGATGCCCTTCGCGGCGAGCGCGGCGCCGTGCCTCTGGTCGTCGACGTAGTGCGAGTTGCCTCCGTCGATGAGGAGGTCGCCGGGGGCCAGTACCTCGCCGAGCGCCTCGATCGTCGCCCGGGTCGGTTCCCCTGAGGGCACCATGACCCACACCGTCCGCGGCGTCTGGAGCCGCTCCGCGAGCTCCTCCAGGCCGGAGACGTCGCTGACCGCGGGATCGCGGTCGTAACCGACGACCTCGTGGCCGCCACGGCGCAGGCGCTCAGCCATCCTGCCGCCCATCTTGCCCAGCCCGACCATGCCGATCTGCATGCGAGTACCCCCTTCAGGGTTCCATCGTTCACCTACGTCAGACGTGCCCGCGCAAGCCTTACCAGCTCGGGGTTCCCGCCTACCGGATCACCCGTCGGACCGTGGAGGACGTCCTCCAGGCCGATGCGCGTGGCCAGCCCCGACTGCCCCGCGAAGTCCAGGAGAATCCAGGTCGGCTCCTCCTCCCCGTGGAGCAGCCGCGGTCCCGGTACACCGAGCTCGGCGAGGCGGTCCAGGATCGCGCGCGCCCGGCGGACGGCCGTGTCCGCGGGGCCACCGAGGATCTCGACGAGCACCCGGGCGCACTCCAGTCCGCTCGCGGCGAGCGCGTCGGCGTCGTCTGTGGACCAGACCCCGGCCTCCACGTCCACTCCGAGCCGCCGCAGATCATGCCACAGGTCCCGGAAGCCGGGTTCCGAGAGATTCACGGACGCGAAGTCCGGCAGGTCGCCGGGGGCGAGCGCGGCCCAGCCTCGGACGGCCGCGCGCCGCGCGTCCACGTCCCCGCCGGTTATCCACAACCCCGTGCTCACCCCCACGGGGAGCCCGGGGCACACCGCGCGCACCGCGCGCACCGCCGCCCCGATGTGGACGGCGCTGAGCGACTCGCTACCGCCCTCGTCGCGCGGATGCATGTGCACAGCGTCCGCACCCGCCTCACGGGCCTCACAGGCCGCCCCAGCGAGCTCCAGAGGGGCCAGGGGGAGGGCCGGGTGGTCGCCGGGCCTCCTGGCACCGTTCAGGCACGCCTTGAGCCACAGGGCGCCCGAGCGGGGCACCCCCGCCATCAGCTGGAGAGCCGGATGGGCATGATCAGGTAGCGGTAGTCGGGAACCTCTCCGTCGTCCACAGGCTTGCCACCGGTGAGGATGGCCGGCTTGGTGGACGTGGTCATCTGCAGGCGGGCCACGTCGGAGTCGATCGCGCCAAGACCCTCCAGCAGGAACTGGTGGTTGAAGGCGATGTTGATGTCCTCGCCCTCGAACTCGACGGGGAGCACCTCGACGGCCTGCGCCTCGTCACCGCTGCCCGCCTCCAGGACGACCTCGTCGCCGCGGAAGGCGAGCCGTACCGGCGTGTTGCGCTCGGCGACCAGGGCCACGCGCTTGACGGCCTCGACGAAGGCCGCCGTCGGCAGCTGCGCGCGGGCGGAGAACTCGGTGGGCAGCAGCGAGCGGTACTTGGGGAACTCGGGGTCGAGCAGCCTGGTGGTGGTGCGGCGCCCCGCGCTGGAGAAGCCGATCATGCCCTCACCGGTGCCCCCCGCGGAGCTCATCGCGATCTCGACCTCGGCGCCGGTGCCCCCCAGGGCCTTGGCCGTGTCCGCGAGGGTCCTGCCCGGGATCATCGCGATCGCCGAGAAGTCGGGCTGGTCCGGCTGCCACTTGAGCTCCCGCACGGCGAGGCGGTAACGGTCGGTCGCCGCGAGGGTGACGGTGTCCCCCTCGATCTCCACGCGCACGCCGGTGAGCATCGGCAGGGTGTCGTCCTTGCCCGCGGCCACGGCGACCTGGCCGACGGCGGAGGCGAACACGTCGCTGCCCACCCGGCCGGCGGCCGGTGGCATGGTCGGCAGCGAGGGATAGTCCTCCACAGGCATGGTCAGGAGGGTGAACCGGGCGCTGCCACAGGTGACGACCGCCTTGGCGCCCTCCACGACGAAGTCCACAGGCTGCGCGGGGAGCGCCCTGGTGATCTCGGCGAGCAGCCTGCCCGAGACGAGCACCACGCCCGCCTCTCCCGTCTGCAGTTCGAGGGTCACCTCGGCGGAGACCTCGTAGTCGAAGCCCGAGAGCTTGAGTTGCCCGTCCTCAGTGACCTCAAGACGCATGCCGGCCAGCACCGGCACGGAGGGACGCGCCGGCAGGCTGCGCGCCGTCCATGCGACCGCCTCAGCGAGCACGTCTCGGTCGACCCGGAACATCACGTGGATCTGCCTCCTGTGTATCGAGCGCCGTCCGCTCGGTGCCTGGGGTTCAAGTGTTCACTGTCTGGAGCCTGAGCTCTCCCGGAACCCTCTTATGGCTCTTGGGTTTCCTAGTAGAGATACAAGTGGCCATCGTATTAGGGGGTGTGGATACTGTGGAAAGCCATCGTTTCCGCAGGTCAAGTGCGGTTTTTTCATCCACCGGGGCTGTGGGCGCCCGCTGTGGACAACTCTTGGGGCTGGGGAGAACCGCGGAGTACCCACAGGCCGTCCCCAGATTCGGCGCGCTCTGTCCACCGGTTATCCACGAGGTTTCCCCAGGTTATCCACCGGGTGTGAGGTCGGTTTGTCCTTGTGGAAAACTCTCTTCACAGGGCGTCCCCAGGTTGTCCACGGGTTACCCACAGGTTGTCCCCAACTTCTCCCCAGAGTTGTCCACAGTCCCAGAACAGGGTTCGGACCGGCTCGTTTGCTGATGATCATGGGTGGACGCCCCGGAGCCTTCCCCGCCCCCGCGAATCGTTGATCCACAAGGTTTTCCACAGCCTGTGCATCACGGGGTGAAAAACCTCAGCCATTGCGGGACTGCTGCTTGATCCTGGTGGTGAGTTCGTTGACCTGGTTGTAGATCGAGCGGCGCTCGGCCATCAGGGAGCGGATCTTCCGGTCGGCGTGCATGACCGTGGTGTGGTCGCGGCCGCCGAACTGCTGGCCGATCTTCGGGAGCGACATGTCGGTCAGCTCCCGGCACAGGTACATGGCGATCTGGCGGGCGGTGACCAGGACGCGCGAACGCGACCCGCCGCACAGGTCGTCGATCGACAGGCCGAAGTAGGCGGCGGTGGAGGCCATGATCGTGGCGACCGTTATCTCGGACCCGGCGTCCTCGGTGATCAGGTCCTTGAGCACGACCTCGGTGAGCTGCAGATCGACCGACTGCCGGTTGAGGCTGGCGAACGCGGTCACCCTTATCAGGGCACCCTCCAGCTCGCGGATGTTGGTGGAGATGCGGCTGGCGATGTACTCCAGCACCTCGGGCGGCGCGGCCAGGCCCTCCTGGATCGCCTTCTTGCGCAGAATCGCGATGCGCGTCTCCAGCTCGGGCGGCTGGACGTCGGTGATCAGGCCCCACTCGAACCGGTTGCGGAGCCGGTCCTCCAGCGTGACCAGCTGCTTCGGCGCCCGGTCGCTGGAGATGACGATCTGTTTGTTGGAGTTGTGCAGGGTGTTGAAGGTGTGGAAGAACTCCTCCTGCGTCTGCTCCTTGCCCTCCAGGAACTGGATGTCGTCCACCAGCAGGATGTCCACGGCCCGGTAGCGGCCCCGGAAGTTGTCGGCCTTGTGGTCGCGGATGGAGTTGATGAAGTCGTTGGTGAACTCCTCGGAGCTCACGTACCGCACCCGCGCGCCGTCGTACAGGCTCTGGGCGTAGTGGCCGATCGCGTGCAGCAGGTGGGTCTTGCCCAGACCCGAGTCGCCGTAGATGAACAGCGGGTTGTACGCCTTGGCGGGCGCCTCGGCCACCGCGACCGCGGCCGCGTGGGCGAAACGGTTGCTGGAGCCGATGACGAAGGTCTCGAAGGTGTATTTCGGGTTCAGCCGGGCGGGCTCGCCCTGCGTCCGGCTCCCGCGGCTGTCCCACCTGTTCGGTACGCCGCCCGCACCGGGCACCGCGGGCGCGCCGCGGTCGAAGGAGTCGGGCTCGGGACGCGGCGAGGGCGCGGTGTAGCCGCCGCGGTTGTATCCGGGGCTCGGTTCCCCCGGCGAGGGAGCCTGGGACGGCTCCGAGGGGCGGTACGGCTGGGAGGATTCCTCGCCCTGCTGGTACGGGTAGGAGAACGGCTGGGCCTGTGGATATTCGGTGGACGGCTGGGCGGCCGGGTTACCCCCCTGATAGGGGGGATGGGGCACCGAACCCCCGTGGTGCTGGGGATTGGCTGGTTGTGCATAACCCTGCTGAGCCCCGCCGGCCTGTGCATAACCCTGCGGTTGCGCCTGGGGATAAGGGTCCTGGCGGGAGGCGAGTCCAGGCTCGGGGCCCGCCGCGCTGGGGTCGACCATGACCGCCACCCGCATCGGGCGGCCGAACTCCTGGGAGAGCGCGTGACTGATAAGCGGACGAAGCTTGTTCTCCAGAACATCTCTGGCGAAATCCGTGGGTGCGGCGAGCACCACCGTGTCGTTCATGAGGCCGAAGGGCCGGGTCATGTTGAGCCAGACCCGCTGCTGAGACGGGACGTTCTCGTTCAGGGAGTTCTCCAGCGCCCTCGCCCAGACCGCGCTGAGGTCCGTTCCGTCCATGGCTCGGCTCCCCTCCTCCCGACGCGGCCCCCGCTGGCCTACCGCGATCTGTTTATCCACATCGATGGCCGCCGGAAGCACCGGATCTCGCCGTTGTCCACACGCCGGGCGTCTCGTGGCACCTTCGTGGGCACCGTTCGATATCCACACCGAATCCACAGGCTGTGCACAGTCTGTTACCCGCGGTCCGACGCGTCCTCGCAGTGGAGAGAGGGTTTGGAAGGGCCGAGGGTAGCCCTGTCCACAGCTGTGTACAAGACGTTGTCCACAGCCTAGTGGCAGTACGGGGGGGACAGAGTGCACATCCTGTGGACGGCGGGGCGCCGGTGGAAAACGTGCCTGTGGAAAGGTGGATAACCTGTATTCGCGTGCTCCAGGATGTTCTCCGGTTTGACCTGGGACGCGCCTGCCCCGTAACGTACGACGGTCGGCTTGCCACGCGGCGGCTATTTCGCATGCCCCGCATCCGGCAAGCCAGCCACTGTCGAGCGTCCCCATGTGCTGGGGATGCGTCTTGAGCCTGGAGCCCACTCGTGAGCAAGCGTACTTTCCAGCCGAACAACCGCCGTCGTGCGAAGACCCACGGCTTCCGGCTCCGCATGCGCACCCGCGCCGGCCGCGCCATCCTTGCCGCTCGCCGTCGCAAGGGCCGCGCCGAGCTCTCCGCCTGACGCATCCGTTGCGCCCGGTCCGCCGGGCCAGGCAGCAGAGCCCGTCGCCCGTCGGCAGCGATGCCGGGGGGGGGGCCGGCGGGCAAGCCCGCGGGCCGCTCCTCTAGCTGGGTTTGGGGCCGGGGGCGGCCACCCCCGGGGGGGGCTGTTGGGCGCGGGGGTGGA
>NZ_JBEXUE010000207.1:0-16898 GCF_040614275.1 Streptosporangium sp. NPDC006013 | reverse complement strand
CCTGGCCTCTCATGCCGAGCATCCGGACCTGGTACGGCTGGCGGCCTGGTTCCACGACGCCGTCTACGCCCGCGGGACGCTCGGAGCGGTAACCGCCGCCGGCCGGGCGCTCGGAACGGTACTGGCCGCCGCCACGGGAGTCGTCACCGAAGGAACGCTCACGGGGCTGCTGGCCCTCACCGTGGGCGGGACGCTCGGAGCGGAAACGACGCGGGCCACGCCCGCCACCGTTGCCGCCGAAGCCGCCGCGCCCCTGGCGCTGCCTGCTGGCCGGAGCCGAGGGCTCCCAGACCGGGATCGGCTCGCCGCTGGGGGTACGCGCACCGGCGACCTCCTCCAGGCGCGGGTGACCCGGGGTGACCCTGGCGCGGAACGGCTTGATGCCCGCGCGGCGGGTCATCGCGTCGGTGGAGCGGCGCTCGTTGGGGAGCACCAGCGTCATGACGGTGCCCTTCTCCCCGGCGCGGGCGGTGCGGCCGCCGCGGTGCAGGTAGCTCTTGTGGTCCTGGGGCGGGTCGACGTGCAGCACGAGGCTGATGTTGTCGACGTGGATGCCGCGGGCCGCGACGTCCGTGCAGACCAGGACGTTGATCGTGCCTTCCTTGAACTCGGCCAGGATGCGGGTGCGCTGGTTCTGGCGCTTGCCGCCGTGCAGGCCGCCGGCCTTGATGCCGACCTGGGCGAGCTGCTTGCACAGCCGGTCCACGCCGTGCTGGGTGCGCACGAAGATGATGGTCCGGCCCTCACGGTTGGCGATCTCGGCGGTCACCGGGAACTTGTCGTCGCGGTGCACCTCCAGCAGGTGGTGCTCCATGGTGTCGACCGAGGAGGCGGCCGGGGCCATGGAGTGGGTCACCGGGTTGGTGAGGAAGCGGCGGACGAGCTTGTCCACGTCACCGTCGAGGGTCGCGGAGAAGAGCAGGCGCTGGCTGTCGGCCGGGGTCTGCTGCAGGATCGCACTGACGACCGGGAAGAAGCCGAGGTCGCACATGTGGTCGGCCTCGTCGAGGATCGTCACCTGGACCTCGTCCAGCATGCACTCGCCCTGCTGCATGAGGTCGGTCAGGCGGCCGGGGGTGGCCACGACGACCTCGACACCGCGGCGCAGCGCCTCGATCTGGCGGCCCATGGACATACCGCCGACGACGGTCTTCATCCGCAGCGACAGGCCACGGCCGAGGGGCTCCAGCGCGTCGGTCACCTGCATGGCGAGCTCGCGGGTCGGCACCAGCACGACGGCCAGCGGGTGGCCGGGACGCGCCTTGGCCCCGGCGATGCGGGTCATCATGGGCAGGCCGAAGGCGAGCGTCTTGCCCGAGCCGGTCTGGCCGCGGCCCAGGACGTCGTGGCCGGCGAGGATGTCGGGGATCGTGGCCCGCTGGATGGGGAAGGGACTGTCGATGCCCGCACGGGAGAGACCGGTCACCAGCGGCTTCGGCAGACCGAGAAGGGTGAACTCGGACGTGCCTGCGGGGGCCTGGGAGATTTCGGTGATTTCGGTGATTTCGGGCAGAACAGCGTCAAGCATGGTCACGAAGACTCGTGCCTTTCGATAGAAGAACGGGGCACGTCACTTCTGCGAAAGGACGAGCCTGGAACGCGCGGCCTGAGGCCGCGCTTGATCAACACCCACATGGGGGGCGGTGGTGCGGTGCAAGTCGAGGCGCACCGCACGGGGCGGGTCTAGCTTACCCGCACGCAGTCAAACCACGATCAAGCATACCCGGCGTTCGCAGTGCCGAGTTCGGTCGGGGCGTCCGGCGTGAGCCGGTCGCTTGTCCGTCGATTGGAGCCAACACTCCCGGCCGGGCTTTTCTTCCCGGCCTCCGTGATCCTCTCACACAATTGGGTACGGCCCGAACCCGGGGGGTGCGAGCCGTACCGATGACCACGTCTCAGACGTTGAAGCCGAGCATCCGGAGCTGCTCGCGGCCCTCATCGGTGATCTTGTCCGGGCCCCACGGCGGGAGCCAGACCCAGTTGATCTTCACGTCGGAGACCATGCCGTCCAGGGCCGAGTGCGCCTGGTCCTCGATGACGTCGGTCAGCGGGCAGGCCGCGCTGGTCAGCGTCATGTCGATGGTGGCGACCGGCAGGGCGTCCCCCTCGCCCCCCTCCGCGGGGTCGAGGTGGAGCCCGTAGATCAGGCCCAGGTCGACGACGTTGATGCCGAGTTCGGGGTCCACGACGTCCTTGAGGGCCTCCATGACCTCGTCATGGGTGGTGTCCCCGTCGTACGCCGTGGTCGGCGTCTCAACAGCCTTGCTCATTTCGTGCTCCTCACGACCGCGTCCTTGTAGGCCATCCAGGCCAGTAGCGCGCACTTCACCCGGGCGGGGAACTTCGCGACCCCGGCGAAGGCCACGGCATCGCCCAGCAGGTCCTCGTCCGCCTCGATCTTTCCTCTGCCCTGCATGAGCCGGGTGAACTCCTCCACGACGCCGAGCGAGTCGTCGACGGTCGAGCCGGTGGCCAGCTCGTGCAGCACCGAGGCCGCGGCCTGGCTGATGGAGCAGCCCTGCCCGTCGTAGGAGACGTCCTCGACCTTGCCGCCGTCGCCCAGTTTCACCCGCATGGTGATCTCGTCGCCGCACGTCGGGTTCACATGGTGGACCTCGGCGTCGTACGGGTCGCGAAGACCCCTCCCCTGCGGGTGTTTGTAGTGCTCCAGGATCAGCTCCTGGTACATGGACTCGGCGATCATAGGGTCGTGCTCACCTTCTCGTTCGCTGCGCCGTACGCTCGCGCGTCGCCGGACGCCGTGCCGTGGGCGTGTGGCGCCCGCCGTTCGCTCGCCCGCCGGCTCGACTGCTCGGGCATGACTAGGCGAACACCTTCCGCACGTGGTGGAGGCCGCGGACCAGAGCGTCGATCTCGGCCGTTGTGTTGTACAGGTAGAAGGACGCCCGCGTGGTGGCGGGAATCCCGAATCGCAGATGGAGCGGACGGGCGCAGTGGTGCCCCACGCGCACCGCCACGCCGAAGTTGTCATCCAGGATCTGCCCGACGTCGTGCGGGTGAATCCCCTCCAGCGTGAACGAGACGGTGCCGCCGCGGTCGGCGAGGTCCAGCGGGCCGATCACCTTCAGGCCCGGGACCTCTCCCAGCGCGCCGAGCGCGTAGGCGGTGAGCTCGTGCTCGTGCCGGACGACGGCGTCCATCCCGATCTCGGACAGGTAGTCGACCGCGGCACCGAGGCCGACCGCCTCGACGATCGGCGGCGTACCCGCCTCGAACTTGTGCGGCGCGGGCGCGTAGGTCGAGCGGTCCATCCAGACCGCCTCGATCATCTCGCCGCCGCCCAGGAACGGGGGCATGGCCGAAAGCAACTCACCGCGGGCCCACAGCACGCCGATCCCCGAGGGGCCGACGACCTTGTGGCCGGTGAAGGCCAGGAAGTCGACACCCAGCGCGGCCACGTCCACCTGCTGGTGAGGCACCGACTGCGAGGCGTCGAGCATCATCAGCGCGCCGACCTCGCGGACCCTGGCGAGCACCGGGGCGACCGGGTTGACCGTGCCCAGCACGTTCGACTGGTGCACGATCGAGACGATCTTCGTGCGCTCGGTGACGAGCTCGTCGAGGTTCGACAGGTCCAGGCGGCCGGAGTCGGTGACGGAGAACCAGCGCAGCGTCGCACCCGTGCGCTGCGCGAGCATCTGCCACGGCACGATGTTGGAGTGGTGCTCCATCTCGGAGATGACGATCTCGTCTCCGGGGCCGAGCCGGAAGCGCGGGTCCTCACCGATGGGGTTACCGAAGGCGTACGCCACCAGGTTGAGCGCCTCGGAGGCGTTCTTGGTGAAGACGATCTCGTCGCGGTCGGGCGCGCCGACGAAGGCGGCGACCTTGTCCCTGGCGTTCTCGTACGCCTCGGTGGACTCGGCGCCCAGCGCGTGCATGGCGCGGCCGACGTTGGCGTAGTGCATCGCCATGTGCTCGCGCATCGCCTCGACCACCTGGGTCGGCTTCTGCGCGGAGTTGCCCGAGTCGAGATAGATCAGCGGCCTGCCGCCGGGAAGCTCTCGGGAGAGGACCGGGAAGTCCTTCCTGATCCTCTCCACGTCAAGGCCGGTGTCCACCATCAGGCCGACGCCTTCGTGTAGGCCTCGTAACCCTCGTTCTCAAGCCGCTCGGCGAGCTCGGGGCCGCCCTGCTCCACGATCCGCCCCGCGGAGAAGACGTGGACGAAGTCCGGCTTCACATAACGCAGGATGCGGGTGTAGTGGGTGATGAGCAGCACACCGGTCTCGCCGTTCGAGCGGAAGCGGTTGATCCCCTCGGAGACCACGCGCAGCGCGTCGACGTCGAGGCCGGAGTCGGTCTCGTCGAGCACCGCGATCTTCGGCTTGAGCAGCTCCAGCTGGAGGATCTCGTGGCGCTTCTTCTCACCGCCGGAGAAGCCCTCGTTGACGTTGCGCTGGGCGAAGGCCGCGTCGATGGACAGGGCGTCCATGCCGGACTTGAGGTCCTTGGCGAACTGGCGGAGCTTGGGGGCCTCGCCGCGGACGGAGGTGACCGCGGTGCGCAGGAAGTTGGAGACGCTGACACCGGGGACCTCGACCGGGTACTGCATGGCGAGGAACAGCCCGGCGCGGGCGCGCTCGTCGACGGTCAGCTCCAGCAGGTCGACCCCGTCGAGCAGGACCTGGCCACCGGTGACCGTGTACTTGGGGTGACCGGCGATCGCGTACGCGAGCGTGGACTTGCCCGAGCCGTTGGGGCCCATGATGGCGTGGGTCTCGCCGGCCCGCACGGTCAGGTTGACGCCGCGCAGGATCTCCTTGTCGGCGACGTTGACGTGCAGGTCGCGGATCTCCAGGGTGGAACCCGAGGGAACTCGGCTCGTGTCAGACACTTTTATGACTCCTTCGAGAGCGAGACGAGGACGTCATCGCCGTCGATCTTGACTCGGTAGACGGGGACGGGCTTGATGGCGGGCGGACCGGTGGGCTTGCCCGAACGCAGGTCGAAGCACGAACCGTGCAGCCAGCACTCCAGGGTGCCGTCGTAGACCTCACCCTCGCTGAGTTTCACCTCCGCGTGGGAGCACACGTCGTGCAGCGCGTAGACCTCATCGCCCCGGCGGACCAGGGCAACGGGGGTCTCGCCCACCTCAACGCCGATCACGCCCTCGTCGGGGATGTCGGCGAGCTTGCAGACCTTCTCGAACGTCACTTCTCAAGCTCCGCCTCGACCCGGGCGAGCACCCGCTCGCGAAGCTCGGAGACCTCGATCTTCTCCACCAGTTGCGCGAAGAAGCCCCTGATCACGAGGCGACGCGCGTCCTCGTAGGGGATCCCGCGGGCCTGCAGGTAGAAGAGGTGCTCGTCGTCGAGGCGGCCGGAGGTGCTGGCGTGGCCGGCACCGGTGACCTCTCCGGTGAGGATCTCCAGGTTGGGCACCGAGTCGGCGCGAGCGCCGTCGGTGAGCAGCAGGTTGCGGTTGAGCTCGTAGGTGTCGGTGCCCTCGGCCTCGACCCGGATGATGACGTCGCCGATCCAGACCGCGTGGGCGTCCTGACCCTGCAGCGCGCCACGGTAGTCGACGTTGCTCCGGCAGCCGGGCCGGGAGTGGTCGACGAGCAGGCGGTGCTCCAGGTGCTGGCCGGCGTCGACGAAGTAGAGGCCGTTCAGCTCGGCGTCGCCGCCGGGACCGGAGTAGGAGACCGACGGGGAGAGCCGGACCAGGTCGCCGCCGAGGGTGACCACGAAGCTGCGGAAGGTCGCGTCCTTGGCGAGCAGGGCGTGGTGGTGGGAGACGTGCACGGCGTCGTCCGCCCAGTCCTGCAGGCTGATGACCTTGAGCGTGGCGCCCTCACCCACGACGAACTCGACGTTGTCGGCGTAGAGCGCGCTGCCCTGGTGGTCGAGGACGACCACGGCCTCGGCCATCGGCTCCAGCTTCACGACCGTGTGGCCGTAGGCGGCGCCCCGGCCGGACCCGGTGAGGGTGACCACGGTCGGGGTGGAGGCGACGACCTCGCGCGCCACCGTGATCACGGTGGCCTTCTCGAAGGAGGCGTAGGCCTGGGCGCTGACCCGGTCGGCGGGCACGTAGGCCCGGCCGAGCCGTGCGTCGTCACGGCCGACGGTCTCCACGGTGACCTCGGGGGCGGCGTCGACGTGCACGACCACGTTCGCGGAGGCCGCGACGCCCTCGTGCAGGCCCTTGAGCCGGGAGAGCGGGGTGAAGCGCCACTCCTCCTCCCGGCCGGTCGGGACCGCGAAGTCCGCCACGTCGTACGAGGTCTTCTCGTGAAGCGTCGACAGGGGTTTGGCGGTGTCGAGACCCATCAGCCGACGGCTCCTTCCATCTGCAGTTCGATCAGGCGGTTCAGCTCCAGGGCGTACTCCATCGGGAGCTCGCGGGCGATCGGCTCGACGAAGCCCCGGACGATCATCGCCATGGCCTCGTCCTCGCCCATGCCGCGGCTCATCAGGTAGAAGAGCTGGTCGTCGGAGACCTTGGAGACGGTGGCCTCGTGCCCCATGGAGACGTCGTCCTCACGCACGTCCACGTAGGGGTAGGTGTCGGAGCGGCTGATCTGGTCGACGAGCAGCGCGTCGCACTTGACGGTGCTGGCACTGCCGTAGGCGCCCTCCTCGATCTGGACCAGACCGCGGTAGGAGGTGCGGCCGCCGCCCCTGGCGACGGACTTGGAGATCACCGAGGAGCTGGTGTTCGGTGCGAGGTGCACCATCTTGGAACCGGCGTCCTGGTGCTGGCCCTCACCGGCGAAGGCCACGCTGAGGGTCTCGCCCTTGGCGTGCTCGCCCATCAGGTAGACGGCCGGGTACTTCATGGTGACCTTGGAACCGATGTTGCCGTCGACCCACTCCATGGTCGCGCCCTCGTACGCCACGGCGCGCTTGGTGACCAGGTTGTAGACGTTGTTCGACCAGTTCTGGATGGTCGTGTAGCGGCAGCGCGCGCCCTTCTTCACGATGATCTCCACGACCGCGCTGTGCAGCGAGTCCGAGGAGTAGATCGGCGCGGTGCAGCCCTCGACGTAGTGGACGTAGGAGTTCTCGTCCACGATGATCAGGGTCCGCTCGAACTGGCCCATGTTCTCGGTGTTGATCCGGAAGTAGGCCTGGAGCGGGATCTCCACGTTGACGTTCGGCGGCACGTAGATGAAGCTGCCGCCGCTCCAGGTCGCCGTGTTCAGCGCGGCGAACTTGTTGTCGCCGACGGGGATCACGGTCCCGAAGTACTCCTTGAAGATCTCCTCGTGCTCCTTGAGGGCGGTGTCGGTGTCAACGAAGATGACACCCTTCTCCTCAAGGTCCTCACGGATCTTGTGGTAGACCACCTCGGACTCGTACTGGGCGGCGACGCCGGCGACCAGGCGCTGCTTCTCCGCCTCGGGGATGCCGAGCTTGTCGTAGGTGCTCTTGATGTCGTCGGGCAGGTCCTCCCATGAGGCGGCCTGCTTCTCGGTCGAGCGCACGAAGTACTTGATGTTGTCGAAGTCGATCCCGCTGAGGTCGGAGCCCCAGTTCGGCATGGGCTTCTTACCGAACAGGCGCAGCCCCTTCAGGCGAAGGTCCAGCATCCACTCCGGCTCGTTCTTCAGCGCGGAGATATTGCGGACGACCTCTTCGGACAGGCCGCGCCGGGCCGTCGCTCCCGCGGCGTCCGAGTCGGCCCAGCCGAACTTGTAATTCCCGAGGCCTTCCAGCTCCGGGCGGTCGGTGACAGTCACCTTCCGGTCTCCTTGCTCGATATGTCGATCGTTTCGTGGGTTGCTGGTGATCGCACCGGCGTGGATGCCGGGGTGTTCGCCGCGCGCTCCCTCGCGCCCGGCCCGGAATCCCGGTGGGGACTCACATGTGTGGTGCACACGCCGTCACCGTGGGCGATGGTCGCGAGCCGCTGCACGGGAGTGTCGAGGATGCGCGCGAACGCCTCCGTCTCGGCCTCGCACAGCTGCGGGAACTCCGCGGCCACGTGCGCCACCGGGCAGTGGTGCTGACACAGCTGTTCACCGCCGAGGCTGGCCTTGCTCGCCGAGGCGGCGTAGCCGTCGGCCGACAGCGCCTCGGCCAGGACGCGCACCCGCTGGTCGGCGGGGACCTCGCGCATCTCCGGCCGCAGGCGGGCGACCAGGCCGGCCACCTGTGATCGGGCGAACTCCGCGACGGCCTCCTCGCCCACGCGCTCGGCCAGGAAACGCAGCGCGCTCCCGGCGAGACCGTCGTAGGCGTGCTCGAAAGCGCTCCGTCCGGCGTCCGTTATGGCGAACAGCTTGGCAGGCCGGCCACGCCCGCGCTGGCCTCGTGGCCTGGCGGTACGCGTCTCGGCCATTCCCTCGGCCAGCAGTGCGTCCAGGTGCCTGCGGACCGCTGCGGGGGTGAGACCCAGCCGCTCGCCGAGAGCGGCGGCGGTGACGGGCCCGTGCTCCAGGATGAGCCGGGCGACACGCGCTCGCGTGCTGCGCTCGGCGGACACGGCGGAGGGCCGCACGATGGCGGCTCCCTCGGTGCCCTGCATCCCGGTCACGTATTTCACAACATCAGTGTGCCGTAATTGCTTCCCGAGTTACAAACCAATGTTCAGCCGCCTCAAATGCGATTTGTCACGCAGGCAAGGCTTACCTAACCTGCGGAAACATTCTGCGCGCCTCCTCGCAGCCCGGTGAAGGCCAGGAGCGAGACGAGGGTGAAACCGGCCAGCACGACGGCCATCGGCAACGCGGAGCCCTCGCCCCCCAGGCCCACCAGCGGTGCGGCGAGCGCGCCGAGCGCGAACTGCAGCACACCCGTCAGCGCGGCCGCACTCCCGGCGATCTGCGGGGGCTGGCCGGCCAGGGCGAGCGCGGCGCTGCCGGGCATGACGAAGCCCGCACCACACATGATCACGAACAGCGCGGCGACCAGCACCGGCAGGGGCAGGTGGAACAGCGCCGTGGCGAGCAGCATCACGGCTCCGGCCACGCTCGTGAACAGTCCGATCAGGATCAGCCGGGCCGGGGCGATCCGGCGCCCCGCGAGGCGCCCGCCGATCTGCGCGGTGACGGTCAGCCCCAGGGCGTTCAGCCCGAACACCAGGGAGAAGGTCTGCGCCGAGGTCTCGTAGACCTCCTGGAGCACGAAGGGCGATCCGGAGATGTAGGCGAACATGCCCGCGAAGCCCAGCCCTCCGGCCAGGGCGGGGGCCATGAAGGACCGATCGCCGAACAGGTGCCGGAAGGTGACGAGGGTGTGCCGCAGCCCCCCGCCCTCACGCTGGTCCGCGGGGAGCGTCTCGTGCACCCCGGACAGCGCGGCGGCCAGCAGCAGCAGGCCGGCGACGCTCAGCGCGACGAAGACGCCCCGCCAGGAGGTGTGGTTGAGCAGCTGCGCGCCCGCGAGCGGGGCCAGGATCGGCGCGAGGCCGGTCACCAGCATGAGGGTGGCGAAGATGCGGGCGATGGCCGCCCCCTCGTACAGGTCCCGGACGACCGCGCGGACGATCACCAGTGCGGCGCCGCCCGCGATGCCCTGGAGCAGGCGCAACCCGACCAGCCCGTACACCGAGGGCGAGAAGGCGCAAAGCAGCGAGGCGACGGCGTAGGCGAGGATGCCGAGCAGCAGCGGCCCCCGCCGGCCGCGCACGTCGCTGAGCGGGCCGGCGACGACCTGCCCGGCGGAGACCCCGATGAGGCAGGCGGTGAGGGTGAGCTGCACCTGTGCCTGCCCGGTGCCCAGGTCGGCGGCGATGGCCGGGAAGGCCGGCAGATACATGTCGATCGACAGGGGACCGATCGCGGAGAGCGCACCCAGGATGATCAGCAACAGTCTGCGCCGCGTGCCCGGCACCACGTCCGACTCGCCGATGACGGCGGTCATATCCGTACTCCCCTTTTGATCGCAGGCCACGATGGGCCCGCAGGGGCCGAAGCGTCCCAACCATCAACAGGTCATCCGAATTCCTGGATTTAGGAAATTTCCCAGAAAGAACCTCAAAGCACTGACCAGCAGAAGCCCTCTGGGAGCACCTGGCGCCTCAGGGCCGGAACTCCTGGCCGGTATGGAGCGGCCCGGACGCGTGGTCCGGGAACATGACCGGCAGCCGCGGTCCCTAAACTCGTGGCCATGGAATCCCCAGCCGTCGAGATCGTCGACCTGGTCAAGAGATACGGCGGAACGACCGCTATCGACGGCCTGACCTTCAATGCCGCCCGAGGCGCGGTCACCGCCGTGCTGGGCCCCAACGGGGCCGGCAAGACCTCCACGCTGGAGATCTGCGAGGGATTCCGCCGGGCCGACGGCGGCAGGGTGAAGGTGCTCGGACTCGATCCGTCCAGGCCGGAGCTGCGGGCCAGGGTCGGGGTGATGCTCCAGGCGGGCGGCGTTCCCCCGGCGACCCGCTGTGGGCAGTGGCTGCGGCTGATGGCCCGCTTCCACGCCCACCCGCTCGATCCCGCGGCGCTGCTGGAACGGCTGGGGCTGACCGAGCACGCCCGCACCCCGTACCGGAGGCTCTCCGGCGGCCAGCAGCAGCGCGTGTCGCTGGCCGGAGCGGTCATCGGCCGCCCCGAGCTGGTCTTTCTCGACGAGCCGACCGCGGGCCTGGACCCGCAGGCCAGGCACGCCTGCTGGGAGCTGGTACGCGAGCTGCGCGCGAGCGGGGTCTCGGTGGTGCTCACCACCCACCACATGGACGAGGCGGAGAAGCTCTCCGACCAGATCGTGATCATCGACCGCGGCCGGGTGGTCGCCGAGGGCACCCCCTCCTCCCTCACCGGTGCCGAGCGGCAACTGCGCTTCCGTGCCCGCCCCGGGCTCTGCCTGGACGAGTTGCTCGCCGCGCTGCCCGTCGGCAGCTCGGCCAAGGAGTCACCGGCGGGGCACTACATCATCGAGGGTCAGGTCGTGCCCGGCCTGCTGGCCACCGTGACGACCTGGTGCGCCGCCGAGGGCGTGAGCACCGACGACCTCAGCATCGAGCGGCGTACCCTGGAAGACGTCTTCCTGGAGCTGACCGGGCGCGAGCTCCGGTGACGCTCCCGGCACCCACCCCCTCACCACGCATGGATCCGGGCGCGGCCCGAGCCAGACCACAGGAGAGCCGCTTGACCACCCTGGACCTCACCCCGGCCCCCGGAGCCGCGCCGCTGCGCCGGATGGTGGCGGCCCAGACGGGCGCGGAGATCCAGGCGATGCTCCGCAACGGCGAGCAGCTGCTGCTCACGATGATCATCCCGGTGCTGCTGCTCGTCGGCCTCTCAGTCGCCCCGATCATCGACGTGGGCGGCGGTTCCCGCATCGACTTCATGGCCCCCGGAGTGCTCGCGCTGGCCGTGATGTCCACCGCCTTCACCGGGCAGGCCATCGCGACGGGCTTCGAACGCCGCTACGGCGTGCTGAAGCGGCTGGGCGCGACCCCGCTGTCGCGGACCGGGCTGATGCTGGCCAAGACGCTCGCGGTGATCGCCGTGGAGGTCATCCAGGTCACGGTCATCTGCGGGGTGGCGCTCGCCCTGGGCTGGCGCCCGGCGGGCTCGCCGCTCGCGGTGCTGCTGCTGGTCGTGCTGGGCACCGCCGCGTTCAGCGGGCTCGGCCTGCTGATGGCCGGCACGCTGCGCGCCGAGGCCACGCTCGCCGCGGCGAACCTGGTCTACCTGGTCCTGCTCGCCTGCGGCGGGATCGCCTTCCCGCTGACCAGGTTCCCCGAGTCGGTACGGCCGGTGCTGGAGTCGCTGCCGATCTCCGCGCTGAGCGGCGGGCTCCGCGCGGTCCTGAGCGAGGGGGCGGGACCGCCTCTCGCCGCGCTGGCGGTCCTCGCGGCGTGGGCCGCGGTGTCGCTCTTCCTGACCTCGCGAACCTTCCGCTGGGAATGACGTGACCTCTCCGGTTCGTGGTGGCCCGTCCCATGGCGGCCGTCCTTTTTCCTGAGCCCGTCTCGCATCGCGGACGTCGCTGAAAACGGGAGCCCCCGGTAAGTAAGGTGCCATTAACTATTTTGCGCCTGGCACAAGGAGTGTCGTGACCGCCGAAGCCCTGCCTGGGCCCGCCGAGCCCCGCAGACCGGGAGCGCTGCTGAGGGCCGCCTCCGACGCCATCCCGCCCTCCGGGCTGGTGCTGCTGGCCATCCTGTCGGTGCAGGTGGGCGCGGGTTTCGCCAAGGACCTGTTCTCCCAGCTGCCACCGAGCGCGGTGGTGTTCCTGCGGATCGCGACGGGTGCGCTGATCATGGGGATGATCGCCAGGCCCCGGCTGAAGGGACTGACCCGGGCGGACCTCGCGGCGGGCACGGCCTTCGGCCTGACGCTTGGCCTGATGAACCTGTCGTTCTACGAGGCGCTGGCCCGGCTGCCCATGGGCATCGCGGTGGCGATCGAGTTCCTCGGGCCGCTCGGTGTCGCGGTGGCGGCCTCGCGCCGCCGCCTCGACCTGCTCTGGGTCGTGCTCGCCGCCTCCGGCGTGGTGCTGCTGGCCCCGTGGGGCACCTCGGCCTCCAGGATCAGCTGGGCCGGAATCGCCTTCGCCCTGGTCGCGGGGGCCTGCTGGGCCGGCTACATCCTGCTGGCTGCCTCGGTCGGCCGGCGCTTCCCCGGGGCCACCGGCCTCTCCCTGGCGATGATCATCTCCTTCGTGCTGATCGCCCCCTTCGGGATCACCTCGGGCGGCGCCGACCTGCTCCGGCCCGAACTGCTGCTGATCGGTGTCGGGGTGGGCCTGCTGTCGTCGGTCATCCCCTACTCGATAGAGCTGGAGGCGCTGCGCAGGATGCCCAAGCGGGTCTTCGGCATCCTGATGAGCCTGGAGCCCGCGGCGGCCGCGCTGGTCGGCCTGCTGGTACTGGGCGAGGTGCTCCAGGTACGCGAGTGGGCCGCCATCGGCTGCGTGGTCATCGCCAGTGTCGGCGCCACCCGCGGCTCGCGCTGACCCGCGCCGCTACTCGGGGCGGCTGGCCCAGATGCCGCGTACGTGCCGGATGTGCTCGCGCATCAGCCGCTCGGTACCGCTCACGTCTCCCGCCGAGAGCAGGTCGAGCAGCGTGAGGTGCTCGCGGGCGGAGTCGACCAGGCCTCCCCGTTGGTGCAGGGCGGACAGGCCGTACAGACGGGCCCGGTTGCGCAGGTCGCGGACCACCTCCACGAGGTGGGAGTTGCCCGCCAGGGCGAGCAGGTCCAGGTGAAAGCGGATGTCGGCGTCGACGTAACCGAGCAGGTCGCCGCGCTCGGCCGCGTCGACGATCGCCTGGGCCTGCGGGCGGAGCGCCTCGAAGTTCGGCGCGCCCACGGTGCCGGCCGGTCTGCCGGCCGGTCTGCCGGCCAGTTGCGACACCGTGGGCACCTCGATCAGCCTGCGGAGCTCGGTCAGCTCGTCCAGGTCGCGCTCGGACAGCTCGGTGACCCGGAAGCCCTTGTTGCGCACCGCCTCGACCAGGCCCTCCTTGGCCAGGTCGAGCATCGCCTCGCGCACCGGGGTCGCCGAGACGCCGAACTGGGCGGCGAGGGCCGGGGCGGAGTAGACCATGCCGGGTCTCATCTCACCGGTGATCAGTGCCGCCCTGAGCGCGTGCGCCACCTGCTCCCGCAGGCTCTGCCGCTCACTCACAGCCGGCAGGTCGGGCCGGCCGTCCGCCCTAGGAGCCATCCCCAGCCCTCTCGTGTCGCTCGTGTCCACACCTGGTGGGCCGAGCCCGCCACCTTCACATCCTCCCAGGCCATGCGCGTGCTCCCGAACACCCGGTGCCCTCATCCGGAAGGCACTGCACCGGCGGCGGCCCCGCCTCCCTAGCCCCCGCCGAGGTAGGCCTCGGCCACCCGGGGGTCCCGGCGGAGCTCGGCGGCGGGTCCGTCGAGGACGCACTCGCCGTTCTCGATCACGTAACCACGGTGCGCGATCCCGAGGGCGGCGACGGCGTTCTGCTCGACGAGCAGCACCGAGGTGCCCTCGGCGTTGATGCCCGCGATGAGTTTCATGACCGAGGCGACGACCAGCGGTGCCAGGCCCATGGACGGCTCGTCCAGCAGCAGCAACCGGGGTCCGGTGACCAGTGCCCTGCCGATGGCGAGCATCTGCTGCTCGCCGCCCGACAGCGTGCCCCCCTGCTGGGCGCGCCGCTCGGCCAGGCGGGGCAGCAGCTCGTACACGTGCTCGATCCGCCTGCGGATCTCCGCCTGGTCACGGACCAGGTAGCCACCCAGCTGGAGATTCTCGTGGACGCTGAGCGTGCTGAAGATCCTGCGGCCCTCGGGGACGTGCACCAGGCCGCGGGCGGTGATCCTGTGCGGCTTCCGGCCGGTGATCTCATGGCCGTCGAAGAGCACCCTGCCGCCGCTGGGGCGCAACAGCCCCGAGACCGCGGCCAGCGTGGTGGTCTTGCCCGCGCCGTTGTTGCCCAGCAGGGCGACGATCTCGCCCTCGGCGACGCCGAGGGACAGGCCGCGCAGGGCGTGCACGCCGCCGTAGTGGACGTCCAGCCCGTCGATGTCAAGCATGCGCGTCGCTCCCGGCCGAGTCCTCTTTCCCCGAACCGCCCTTCCCCGCGCTGTCCTTCCCCCGGGCGTCCTGCCCCGCGATCTCCTCCTCCAGCACGGTCTCCCCCAGCACGGTCTCCTCCAGGGCGGCGGGATCGCCGCCGAGGTATGCCTCAATGACCGCCGGGTCGCGCCGGACGTCCTCAGGGCGGCCGTCGGCGATCTCCCTGCCGAAGTTGAGCACGACCACGCGCTCGGAGACCTCCATGACCAGCCCCATGTCGTGTTCGATGAGCACGATGGCCACGCCGAGCGCCTGGATGCGCCGGATCAGGTCGAGCATCTCGGCCTTCTCGCCGTGGTTGAGCCCGGCCGCGGGCTCGTCGAGCAGCAGCAGGTCGGGCCGGCGGGCCAGGGCACGGGCGATCTCGGTGCGGCGCTGCTCGCCGTAGGGCAGGGCTCTGGCCTGCCCGTACCGGTCGCCGCGCAGGCCGACGAAGTCCAGCCAGTGGTGTGCCTGCTCGGTGCACTCGCGCTCGGAGCGCCGGTAGCGCGGGGTGTGCAGCAGGGCGTCCAGGACGCTCTGGCGCAACCACAGGTGCGATCCGGCGCGCACGTTGTCCAGGACCGACAGCTCGCCGAACAGGCGCAGGTTCTGGAAGGTCCGCGCGACGCCCAGGCCCGCGATGGCCGAGGGCCGCAGTCCGGGCAGGTCCCTTCCGCGCAGGGTGATCCGGCCCGAGGTGGGCCGGTAGAAGCCGGTGACGCAGTTGAAGGCCGACGTCTTGCCCGCCCCGTTGGGCCCGATCACCGAGACGATCTCCGCCTCGCCCACCGAGAACGACAGGCCGTCGATGGCCACCAGCCCGCCGAAGGACAGGCGCAGGTCGGCCACACTCAGCAGGCTCAAGGGACCTCCTTGGAACGGGCCGGCCAGAGCCCCTGCGGGCGCAGCAGCATGAAGGCGATGAGCAGGACGCCGAAAAGGAAGAACCGGTAGTCGGCGAGGTCGCGCAGGATCTCCGGCAGGATGCTGATCACGACGGCCCCGACGACGACGCCGGGCATCGAGCCCATGCCGCCGAGGACCACGGCCATCAGCACCAGCGCCGACGACAGGAAGGTGAAGCTGCCCGGCGAGATGGCCGACAGGTGCGCGGCGAACAGCACCCCGGCCAGGCCGCCCCAGACCGCCCCCGCCACGTAGGCGGCGAGCTTGACCCGGTAGGTGTGCACGCCCATCGCCTCGGCCGCGTCCTCGTCCTCCCGGACGAAGCGCCAGGCCCGGCCCAGGCGGGAGCGGCCCAGCCTGGCCGCGCCGAGGACGGCCAGCGAGACGACGACCACGGTGAGGTAGTAGAAGGCCACCGGACCTTCGACCAGGTGCGGGATGCCGTAGATGCCCGAGGGGCCGCCGGTGACGTCCAGGTTGTTGGCGGTGATCCGGATGATCTCCCCGAAGCCGAGCGTCACGATGGCGAGGTAGTCACTGCGCAGCCGCAGCGTCGGCGCGCCGATGACGATCCCGGCGACGACCGTGACCACGATCACGGCGGGCACCGTGGCGAGCAGGGGCAACTCCAGGCGGGTGGCCAGCACCCCGCTGGTGTAGGCGCCGACCGCGAAGAAGGCGACGTAGCCCAGGTCGAGCAGGCCGCAGTAGCCGACCACGATGTTCAGCCCGGCGGCGAGCATCACCGCGATGGCCGCGCTGGTCATGACCGACAGCGCGTACGGCGTGGCGTCGACGAAGGGGGCCAGCAGCGCGACCAGCAGCCCCGCGAGCCCGGCCCGGCGGTTCTGCAGCAGCTTCGAGGCCCTGCTGGGCGGTGAGTCCGTGCCGAGACGGCGGACCTTGGTCGCGCTCACACCCGCTCCGTCACACGCTCGCCGAGCAGGCCGGTGGGCCGCACCGTCAAGAACAGGATCAGCACCCCGAAGGCGAACACGTCCCGCCACTCGCCGCCCAGCCAGAACGTGCCGAACGACTCCAGCAGCCCGAGGAGCAGGCCGCCGAGCATGGTGCCGGGGATGTTGCCGATACCGCCGATGACCGCCGCCGTGAAGGCCTTGAGGCCGATCAGGAAGCCCATCATGAAGTCGATCTTCCCGTAGTAGGCCCCCGCCATCACGCCCGCGGCCCCCGCCAGGGCCGAGCCGACGAAGAAGGCGCGGGAGATCACCACGTTGACGTCGATGCCCATCAGCGCGCTGGTACGCGGATCCAGCGCGATGGCCCGCATCGCCCTGCCCTCGCGGGTCCGGGTGACCAGCAGGTTGAGCCCGGCCATCAGCAGCACCGCCACGCCGATCAGGACGAGTTGCTGCGGGGTGATCCTGGCGCCGAGGACCTCCAGCGAGGTACCGCCCAGCCGCACCGGGTAGACCCGGGGGTCGGCCCCGGCCACCGCGCGCATCCCGTACTCCAGGGCGAAGGAGGCGCCGACGGCGGTGATCAGCAGGGACAGCCGCGGGGCGCGGC
>NZ_JBEXUE010000206.1:0-16908 GCF_040614275.1 Streptosporangium sp. NPDC006013 | reverse complement strand
TACGCTTTTAGAGATTTTTCGTTGTGTGTCTGGAGTTCCGTCGTGTGCTCGTCCGCTCGCGTCGTTCGCGTCGGCGTCCCGCGTGCCGGGGGCGCGCCCCCCCCGCCCCCCCCCCCACCACTCGATGACGTTGGCCTGGCTCACGGGCAGGGACACCCCGAGCAGCTTCGCGACGGCCCGGTCCTGGAACATCGGGTCCGAGGAGATCGCGCTGTCCCAGCCGCCCAGGTGCTGCAGCAGGTGGAGCACGGTGACGGCGCCGAGCCGGGCGTCGGCGGCGGTGCTCAGGCCGAGCAGTGGCGCCACCCGGGCGGACAGGCTCAGTTTCCCGTCCTGGACGAGCTTCGTCACCGCGGTCGCGGTGACCGGCTTGCTGAGGCTGGCGACGCGGAACAGCGAGGTGGGGCCCGCCTGGAACGTGGTGTCCGCGGTCCAGTTGTAGCCACGGGCCAGCATCAGCTTGCCCTTGCGCACCACGGCCAGGGACGCGTGCGGGATGGCACGTGCCTGCATGAAACTTTTCAGGGTGCTGTCGAAGGATGCCAGCCCCGAGGCGCTCTTCCCGGTGACCGTCCAGACGGGGGCGGTCGTCTGGCCTGACATGGTCGCGGCGAATCCCGGACGAGCCTGCGTGGCGACGACTCCGGCCACCGCGGTGCCCGTGAGCAGCCTGAACGTGTCCCTACGGGTCAACATCCCAGATCCCCCGATCTTTGAGGTCATGACAAGATCGGGATCTTACGGGAAATTAGCCCATCTTGGTTGGAGGTAGGGCGGATAGGCTCGAACTTCCGCTGTTGACATCGTTGTCAAGCCTCTCTGGCTTTCAGATGGCCTTGTCGCGGAAGCTGTTCACATGTGTGACCATGTCGCCCCAGAGTCCGTTGTTCGGCCGACGTCAGATGCCGGCCGGGACCGCCGCCCTCCCACCCGGAGATCACCGCGAAGCAGGCCGTCGCGGTGAAGGTTTCGGGGAGTACCGCAATGTCGGCCCGGGAGCCGCGAGGCCCGTTCCCGAGAACAGGCCCCAGCTGACCCCCGAGCAGCCGGCCGGGCAGACCACCCGCACCTGTCTCGGCGACTGGAGGCCGTCAACGGTCGATGATCGTCTCTGGTCAGCTCTGGGCCGGTGACAGTTCCGCCATCTGCGACCAGCCCTCGCCGGGCACCTCGACGTTGATGATCTCCGGTGTCTTCGTGATCAGCTCGGGCATCCAGGCCATGGCGGTCCTGAAGTGCTCCGAGTTCACGTGCGCCTCGCCCGCCGCGGGCGAGGCGAACGCCTCCAGCAGGACGAACTGGCCGGGCACCTCGACACTCCTGGACCATTCGAAGAAGACGTTCCCGGGCTCGTTACGGGTGGCCTGGGTGAAGTCGTCGACGAGCGAGAGCCACTCCTCGGCCCGCTCGGGACGGACCGTGAACTTGACGGCTATGAAGATCATGGGTTGTTCCCTGTCGAGAGTCGAGGCGAGTCTTCCTCGCCTGCGGTCATGGCGTGAGGCAGGTGTGCGGCGCCATGGCCAAGATAAGCGAGCGGATGCCGGGGCGGAGGAACCCACCCGCCGTGAGCCCGCCTCGGTCGGCGGCGCATGGGTGGGTCTCAACCGGGAAGACCGGCACATGACGGGCGACGAGACCTGGCTCAGGAACCTCACCGTCCCGGACGCCGCCGTCACGTGAGCACCGTCGTCACCCGACAAGGAGCAGACCATGCAGGCTCCGCCGTCCCTGCGCGTGGCCCGGCCGGTCATGTACAACCGCTGGTCCGAGATGACCTTCATGCACTGGCGGTACCCACCCGCCGAGATCCAGCGGCTGCTGCCGGCCGGACTCACGGTGGACACCTTCGACGGCGCCGCCTGGGTCGGCCTCACCACCTTCCTGATGGAGGACGTACGGGCGCCGCACTCGCCGGCCCTGCCGTGGCTGTCGCGATTCCCCGAGACCAACGTGCGCACATACGTAAGAGATGACCGGGGGCGCGACGGCGTCTGGTTCCTGTCGCTGGACGCCGGGCGCCTGCTCGCGGTGCTCGGCGCGCGGGTCGTCTACCGGTTGCCCTACTTCTGGTCCGGCATGTCCGTCCGCGCGGACGGTGAGCGGCGCGGTTACCGCTGCCGCCGCCGGGCCGGGCCGGCGGGCGCGCGATGCGACGCGGACGTGGAGATCGGTCCGCCGCTCGCGGAGCCGGAGCGCGACGAGTTGGCGCACTTCCTGACCGCCCGCTACCGGCTGTTCACCACGGTCGCGGGCCGGACGGCCCACGCCGAGATCGAGCACCCCGACTGGCCGCTGCGCCACGCCCGGCTGATCCGTCTGGAGGAGGACCTCCTCCAGGCGGGCGGGCTCACCGCCCCGGACGGCGCCCCCGTACTGCACGCCTCATCCGGGGTGCCGGTGAGGATCGGGATGTGGAGCCGGTGACCACCCGTCATCCCTGCCTGACCAGCAGGTGGCGCGGGCCGCGCAGGACCGCGCTCTGCCGGTACGGGGGCGGGTCGGCGACGAGCCGGGGACTCTCCAGGTGGCGTACCAGCCCGTTCAGTGCGATCTGTGTCTCCAACCGGGCCAGGGGGGCGCCGAAGCACAGGTGGATGCCACTGCCGAAACCGAGGTGCCGGTTGTCCTGCCGGTCGGGGTCGAACCGGTCGGGGTCACGGAAGTACGCGGGGTCGCGGTTGCCGGAGGCGAGCATGAGCGTGATCCGCGAGCCTTTCGGGATGGTGACGCCCGCGACGGTGAGGTCGCTGTAGGCGGCCCGCCAGGGGATGATGTGCACCGGAGGTTCGTAGCGCAGCAGTTCCTCGACCGTCCGGATGATCATCTCGGGCTCACGGCGCAGGCGCTCCAGCACATCGGGGTGGCGCAGCAGGGTCAGCACGCCGTTGGTGATCAGGTTGACCGTCGTCTCGTGACCCGCGATGAGCAGCAGGTTGGCGGTGCTGACGATCTCCTCGTCCGTCATGCGCCCGTCGGGGCCCTCGTCGCTCGCCAGCCGGGACAGCAGGTCGTCGCCCGGTGGCCGGCCGCGGCGGCTCTCCAGGAGCTCGGCGAGATAGTGCCTGAGGTCCTTGCGGGCCTGCACGCCCTCCCGCAGGCGTTCCTGAGGGTCCGTCGTGGGGTCGAAGTCGAGCAGCGCGACGATCGCCTCGACCCACCGGTGGAATCGCGGCTCGTCCTCGCGGGGCACGCCGAGCAGGTGGCAGATCACGGTGACCGGGAAGGGATAGGCGAAGTCGTCCACGACGTCGATCTGGTCCCTGCCCGCCAGGTTCTCGATCAGGCCGGTGACGATGGCGGTCAGGTCGGGTCGCATGTCGTCTATCAGCGTGGGTGAGTGCGGGGGGCCGAAGTGCCGCATCGCCATGCGGCGCAGCCGGTCGTGCTGCGGCGGGTCGAGGCCGATGAACGCCGGTGGGTCCCCGCGCTCGGCGAGGGCGGGCCCCGGGTGTTCGAGGCTGTGCGCGTCGGAGCTGAGGTGCGGGTCGTGCAGCAACGTGCTGATCTCCCGGTAGGTGCTGACAACGTAGTCGCCGTCCTCCTGCCGGGCCACCGGCCTCCTGCGCAGTTCCGCGTAGAGCGGGTACGGGTCGGCCCGGTTGGAGTAGTCGAGGATCCGCTGGAGAGTGCTGGGCGCCTGAGCGACTGTCATGACCGCTTCTCCTAAGGTTTGCCCGGGTTCAACGGCCCGGCCGTGCAAACGCCACGCGCCGCTCGCTCGGCTCGTGGCCGGTGACCATGACGGTGGTTCCGTGGGTGATGATGAGGGGATCCGGGAAGCGGGCGGGGACCGGCTTCATGTCGGCGGGCTGGTCGGGGGTGGGGCAGGAGGGCGGGAAGGGGGCCGCCGTCTCGATCAGCTGCCGGTAGTGGTCGAGCCATTTGGCGTTGTCGAAGCTGACGGCCGCGATGACCCTGCCGCGGTACCCGTAGGCCGCGACAAACCGGCGCTCCTCCACCGCCCCCTGGGTGACGGTGATCTCGTCCGCCATGATCGGAACACCGACGGACTTGATGTTGACGCCGAACTGCATGGACCAGAACGTCGGCATGGACAGGTGTGGCCAGCGTTCGGTCGGAGGGCTGACCATGTTGTGCGCCGCGACCTGGGCCTGCTCCACCGCGTTGGCCCAGTGCTCCAGCGACAGGAACCGGTACTCGTAGACCGGGTGCGGGCAGCGTGCCACGTCCCCGGCGACGAAGACGTCATCGGTGACCAGGCCGTTGATGTCGAACGCCCGGCACCCCGAGTCACAGGCCACCCCCCAGCGGCCGGCGGCCAGCCCCGAGTCCCGCAGCCACTCGGTGTTGCGCACACCGCCGAGCGCGACCACCACCACGTCGGTGTCGATCGCCGCTCCATCGGAGAAGTGAGCGCGGCGCACCCGCCCGTCGCCCTCCAGCCGGGTGACCCTGACACCGCAGCGCAGGTCGACACCGTGCGCACGCTGGAGGTCCGCGGCGATCGAGCCGATCATGCTGCCGAGTGCTCCCACCAGCGGGGCCTCGGCGACCTCGGCGACGGTCACCGGTATACCGCGCTCGCGGCAGACGGAGGCGATCTCGGAACCGGCGAATCCGGCCCCGATGACGAGCACCCGGCCGGGCCCGGCGTCCAGCCGCTCCCGCAGGCGACCGGAGTCGTCGCGGGTGCGGACCACGAACACGCCGTCCAGCGCGGCCTCGGCCTCGTCGGGCCAGGACCTGGCACGTACACCGGTGGTGATCAGCAACCTGTCGTAGGGAACCTCCCGCCCGTCCGCGAGCCACACCCGCTTGCCGGCGAGGTCCAGCCCCGAGGCGGCCACGCCGAGCAGCCACTCCGCGCCGATCTCGCGGCGCCGGGGTAGCGCGGTGCCGTCCGCGGGTACCCAGCCGGTCAGGACCTGCTTGGAGAGCGGAGGCCGGTCGTAGGGCTCGCACGCCTCGTCCCCGATGAGGGTCAGCGATCCGGTGAAGCCCTCGTCGCGCAGCGCCTCCGCGGCTCTCAGCCCCGCGAGGGAGGCGCCGACGATCACGATGCGGCCGTCACGCCTGAACGCCTTCAGGTTCTGCTCGCTGCTCATGACGGTCCAGGTGTCTCGACCAGGATCGCCTGGACCGGGCAGGCGGCGGCCGCACGCAGGACCTGGTCCCGCTGCGCGTCGTCGGGGCTGGAGTGGAACGCGAGTGCCTCCTCACCCTGCATCCGGAACGCGTCCGGGGCCAGGAAGGCGCACTGCGCATACCCCTGGCAGCGCGCCAGGTCGACGACAACCCTCATAAGGACCATCCCTTCCGAGCCCGAACACGGTTGAGTAAGGCGCGAGGGGAGCCAGGACGGTTTTCCGTGGGTCGGGCCTACCGTGAACCCGGCCCGGGGCGATGCCGCGGCACGTCCTCACATGCCGTCGGCGGCCGCCACGGTTCCGCGGAGAACGGTCAGGGAAAACAGCGAGGTAATGCGCTGACCTGGCTAAACGAGCGTATCGCGGACATTGGGACGGAGCATCGCCCTTCTGCCAGCGGGTGGTCAAGGATTGCGTACGAGCCGACCTCTCCGGTTCGGCCGGAACGCTCAGGATGACTGACGGTCGTGAGGGCGGCCCCGGTGCGTCCCCCAACGCGTCGGTGACCCCTTTGCGGGGTTGGGCGGCGGCCCGGGATCGGGGCCGTCAGCAGGTTCAGACCCGTCTGCCAGAGGTAGAGGTCGAACCCGGCCGTCCTCCACCCGCACCAGGGTTTGGCCCAGCACACTCCGGTAGTGCCGGGTGACCATTCCTGGGGATCGTTTCCGGACACGCACATCTTCCGGAGAGATGAGAAAAGGCCCGGCGGTGATCGGCCGGACCCTGACGAGGGGCCGTGGCGGGTTTCCGGTGGGCCCTCGCGTCACGGGACTTGGGGCCCATGACGATCGAGGCTCAGAACGCGGCCCGGACCTCTTCCTGGCCGGGGTCTTCGTGGCTGAGCGCCCCGATCCGCGCCGATGGGGAGCACAGGTCCATCCGCAGGCGGACCCGGGAGCCTCCGGCGATCTGCTCGATGGTGAACTCGTCGCACAGCTGGGTCATCAGCCACAGGCCGAAACCTCGAACGGTGCCCACGGGGCGTTTCGCCGGGATGTGCTCGGTGGCCAGGAGCCCCACGGTGTCGGTGACGTCGATGGTCAGGTGGCTCTCGTCCTGCCAGACGTCCACGGTGCCCTTGCCACCGCCGTGCTCCAGGACGTTGATGACCGCCTCGTTGGTGGCGAGGAGGAGGTCGTTCAGGCGTTCGCCCCGCAGGCCGGCCTGGGTGGCGTGATGGTGAAGACGTTCTCGCAACGCGCTGAGATCCTCGTCGATCGGCCAGTGCCGGCCGTGGTCGCCGATCACGACACCCCCTTGACGTCGCCTTGTCTGGCAGTCACCGGGGGACGAGCCGACTTGCTCCAGAATCAGGGCGTTGCAGATGAGTTACACGATGCTAGACACCTGCCCGATCGTTGCCAACTTACGACGGTCATCCGCCGTGAATATCCGGGGCGGACTGCTGTGGCCGCAGTGCCTTGACGGCGTCGGCGACGGTGGGCTGGATGCCGAAGGCCTGGGCGAGTCCGGTCAGGTGGAGGATTCGTTTCAGGCGGGGGTGCGGATTGGCCAAGGCGATGCTGCCTCCGCGGTCCTGGACGATCTTGCGGGTGTTCAGGAATTCCTGGATTCCCGTGGAGTCACAGAAGGTCAGATCGGTCAGGTCTATGACAAGGTCACCCCGATCCTGGCCGATGGCCTGGTGAAGGTCGTGACGGAACCGCTCGGCATTGGTGTAGTCGAGCTCGCCGGCCAGGCTCAGCAGGACCATCTCCTTCACCGAGGGGTCGGACACATCGGTCACGCGGACGGCAGCGCTCACGGGTACACCTCTGTGGACGGTCGAGGGGGAGGGAAGGCGGCCGGATGCCGCCGCCGGGTCGCGGTTGCCTCAAGTCTGGAGCCGGCCGGCGCTCAGCTTGAGATCTTCCGAATTTCTCTAGAGCACTTTTACGCTACAGCCGAGGAGTGATCAGTTGTTATCCCACTGACGGATACGTTCTCCGGACCTGCTGTCGAGCACTTCCGCCCAGCCACAGAGCTCGGCGATCCGCCACGCGTGCGGCTGGAGACCCCTGACGACCAGCCTGCGGTCGCCCGCCATCCCGAATGCGATCTCCGCCAGCACCCGCAGACCGCCCACGTCGACGAAGTCGACCCCCTGGAGATCGGCATACAGATCGCCGCGGGTGCGCTCCGCCGCCATGGCGAGGGCCTGCACCAGGACGTGCCGCGTACAGAGGTCGATCTCTCCCTCGCAGCGTAGGCCGACCGGCAGATCGGTGAAGAGAACGCGCAGTGAGCCGTGGCTGACCTCACCTACCATTGTGATCACCTTCTGGGTGGGGCATGAGGGTCAGTCAACGTCTGTCGTGACGGCGCAGGTGTGTCGGCTGATCGCCATGAGGCATCGGCGGTGCCGGTACCTGCTTTCATCATCCTTCAGCTGGGCGCCTTTTGGTATGGTTTGCCGGTTTCATGTTTCAGTGCGCAGAAACCAACCGGCCATCGCGTCCGCCGAAGATCCGCACACATGGGAATGAACGTCTCGCGGAATCGGCTGAAGAGGGAACTGTCGTACGGCGGTCTGGCAAAGGAGAACCTCCATGCAGGTGGATGTCAAGCTCTCCCCCGGTGGCGATTCCTTCGTGGCGACGGTGGACGGCAGGCGCGCGGGGCGGCTGGAGCTCGTCCGGCGTGACGGGGTCATCGTCTATCCCCATACCAAGGTCGAGCCGGAGTACGAGGGCAACGGGGTGGGATCCGCACTCGTCCGCACCGCGTTGGACGCGGCCCGCGCCGAAGAGGCCAAGGTCGCGCCTCTCTGCTGGTTCGTCAGGGAATGGATAGATCGTCACCCCGACTACGCCGATCTTGTTCAGGGCGCCTGACCGATCCATAGCGAGAGGGTTTGGGACATTCGCGCGCCCCGGTAATCGCGCCGGAGCGAGCGGACATGCTGGTCACCGCGATGTCCGGGCAGAAACCTTCCTGGCGGCCGGTGACCGGAACTTTCGGGCGGATGGAGCGGCCCGCTCCGGGGGTTATCGTAAGAACGCAGGCGGTTTTGCAACAGGATTCATGGCAGATTGTGATCATCGGATCGCGAGCCGTGCGGGATGATAGTGGCAATTACCCGGTTAGCGTAGATCGGCTGTGACGCTTGTCATGCGGACCGGGTCATGGCCCGATCCCTTGCTAGGCTGCAGGGAACCGTTCGAACCGGGCGTTGTCTCACCCCGGCAGGTGAGACTTCTCAAGAAGTGGGGTCACACCGTGAAGAAGTTGCTCGTTCTGGCGCTCGTCGCCCTCGGGGGGCTGCTGGTCTGGCGCAAGGTGCAGGCCGACCGCGCCGAGCTCGACCTGTGGACCGAGGCCACCGGCAGCGAGAACTGACAGACGCGGCTACCGATTCGGGTGCTTTCATGGTCCTTGCCCAAGATGGAGTAAAGCCCATCAGGCTTGTCTGCCTGGATCTGCCAGGCACCACGATCGGTGACGTCGCCATGGTCGAGCGGGCGTTCGCCGAGGCGATCGCCACGCAGGGCATCGTGCCCGGGACCGGTGCGTACGCTCGTGCCATGGTGCACGTGCACCGGTCCCGGGGATGCTCCAAGATCGATGTCTTCCGGGGGATCTTCCCGGACAACGAGGCCCAGGCCCAGGCGGCCAATCTGACCTTCGAGCGCTCCTACGAGGGCGCCATCGGACGCGCGGGCCTGGTTCCACTGCCCGGAATCGTCGAGGCGCTCGACAAGCTCCGCGGTGCCGACGTCAAGATCTGCCTCACCACCGGCTTCAGCCGTGTCACGCTCGGCCGCGTGCTGGCTGCCCTGAGCTGGTCCGACAGGCTCGATCTGGCCCTGTGCCCCGAGGACACCGGCCGTGGCCGTCCGATGCCCGACCTGGTGCTCGCCGCGGTCATGCGACTCGGTATCGAGGACGTACGCCAGGTCGCCGTCGTCGGGGACTCCGAGAGCGAGATGCTCTGCGGCCGCCGTGCCGGCGCGGCGGTGGTCGGCGGCGTCCTGACCGGCGTCCACAGCAGGGAACGCCTCCTCAACGGGGGCGCCACTCACATCCTCGACTCCATCGCGGATCTCCCCGGACTTCTCCTCGACGGCGCGCCCGCCGAGTCCCCCCTGGCCACCGCCGCCCACTGATCCTCGTCCCGCTCGAAGCCCATCCGACACGACGCCGCGCACGGATTCAATTGGCGTAGGAGCGGTTCCTGTTGCTACGGTGTACGACTGAAGCAGGTCGTCTCCAGGCGCCGGCTTGAATCTCGGGGCCTTAGCTCAGTTGGCAGAGCGCCTGCTTTGCAAGCAGGATGTCAGGAGTTCGAATCTCCTAGGCTCCACCACCAAAAAGCCCAGGTCAGGGACTATCTTTCAAGATCCCTCAACCTGGGCTTTCGACGTTCTGAGAGCCGTACAGCACGGAAATACAGCAACGGCTACGAATCCAGCCGGTCACCGAGCTTCTTGAGCGCCTTGCGCGTCTTCACAGACGAGACCTCGCTGTAGATGTTCATGGTCACCGAGATCTGGCTGTGCCGGAGGATCTGCATGGCCACGCGCGGGTGAACGTCGAGCGCGACGAGGAGAGACGCGCAGGTCTTTCGGGTAGCGTGCACGTGGACCCTGCGAACACCCGATTTGGCGCAGGCGTTGGTGAAGCTCCGCCGGAAGTTCGACGGCTCTACAGGGCGCCCGCTGGCGGTGGTGAACACCGGCCCCGTTTCCTGCCATGACTCACCCGCGGCTTCACACGCCGCCCGGTGCTCAGCCTGTCGAGTCCGAAGGGCGGTGGCCCCGCGTCCGCCGTGTCCTCCCAGGCCCCGTCATCATTCGCGGCTCAGTCGTCGGACAGTGTCCTGGCGGGAACCGCGTCCCGGGAGCCGGCCTCCGAACTGGAGGCCTTCTTCGCCGCCTCTTCGCCGCGCTTGCCGTACCAGGCGCTCCATGCTCCGAGCAGGCCGATGGTCGCCACGAGGAGGATCGACGACAGCCCGGCCATGACATCGGTCGGCAGCCAGTAGACCAGGGGGAGGCGGACGGCCGACTCGACCAGAAGCGCGATTCCCCAGACGAGGGTCATCACCAGGTAGGTCCGGCGGAACATCGGCTCCGCCGCGTACAGGACGTCCCAGCGCCGCGCGGTGTCCGCGTCTTCGGCGCCGAAGCGCTTCGCCACGGCGAAGGCCGCGGGACGGCCTACGACGCAGGAACCCAGGAAGATCAGACCCGCGACCGCGGTGGTGACGGACTTGATGGCCAGGAGGAACTTCGCGTCTCCCGTCAGCAAGGAGAGGATCATTCCCACGCCGAAGACGACGCCCATGAAGGCGGCGAATCCATCGAAGCGACGCTGCCGGACGGCGACGTAGGCGACCCGCAAGAATCCGACGCTCGCCGCCGTCAGCATGGCGGCGTACTCGCTCACGCTCAGCGCGCGGCACACATAGTAGGTGCCGATCACCGGCACCACGTCCCACAGCACGACCGAAACGATCTGGTTGTTACCTGAACGGCTCATTTCTCATTCCTGAAGGTCTCGTCGAGCCAGTCACTGATGCGGGCCATGGCCAGTCGCTGGGCGCCTGATTGGCAATGGGCGTCGGCACCCTCCTCGGCGGTGAACTCGAGGAAGGTTCTCGGGCAGGTCAGGTGATCGTGGAGCGCCTCGGGCTGGCCTTGGAAGGCGAAGTCGCCGGGGGCCGAGCAGACCAGGGTGGGGCACCTGATCCGCTCGGCGATGCCGTCACGAAGGTGATAGTCGAGCATCTTGGCCGC
Organism: Streptosporangium sp. NPDC006013; assembly: GCF_040614275.1. Classification (NCBI taxonomy): domain Bacteria; kingdom Bacillati; phylum Actinomycetota; class Actinomycetes; order Streptosporangiales; family Streptosporangiaceae; genus Streptosporangium; species Streptosporangium sp. NPDC006013. Next base: position 6,059 of record NZ_JBEXUE010000206.1, on the reverse strand, counting down.
GTACCCGCGCGGTGACCGGGCGCCGGTGACCCACATGCCGTGGGTGAAGGCCCACCGCATGACGGGGTCGTTCGCCATGAGGCCTTGAATGATCTCGTCGACCTCGGGCGCGGACTCGGCGCCCAGCACGGCCCGCGCCTGATCGCGGTCCTCGCCGAAGTGGCCCGCGACGATCGCCCCCATGTCGTAGACGCCGTCGAAGGCGATGAGCGCGTTGATCCGCGGTTCGAAGGCGGCGGCGCGTGGCGCCAGCAGTCCTCCCATGCTGGCGCCCAGCAGCGCGACCCGCTCAGGATCGACCTCGGGCAGCGCGAGCAGGTAGTCGAGCACCGGGCCGACCACCTTCTCCCAGTCTGGCCGGAACACCAACCCTTCGCGGTGCATCGGCCCAGGCTGCCCGGGGCCGTCGAAGGTGAGGACGTGGTAGCCGCGTTCGGCGAACGCCGCCGCGCCGAAGAAGTGCATTTCCTCTGCGCTGCCGTCGAAGCCGTTGTGCATCACGATGGTGGGCCGGGGTGTACGGCTGTCGCCCGCCCGGTAGAGGTAGCCGGTGAGAGTGGTGTGCGCGTACGGGATCAGCACCGGTTCAATCCTGATGTCCGACAGCCGGGCCGCCGCGCGAAACGACTCCACGCCGAGCGCGTAGGACTGGTCGACGCGCGGGTCGGACGGGTCGCCGTGCAGGAAGAACTCGGCAGAGCGGTAGTAGGTGGACGCCCGCAGCAACCCGTCACGCGCGCTGACCTTGTGGCCGGCCGCCAGGCTCCGCCGAGCTTCGCCGGCGACGCGGTCGGCCGTCGCCCGCCACTCCTTGTGCCAGCTGTCGTAGTCACTCTCGGTGATCCGCTGTGCGGTGGTGATCACTTCACCGAAGTCCGCGCCGCCGTAGGCGATGTGGCCGAGCAAGCGCAGCGTCTCGTACCAGAACATGACGTCCTTCTCAAAGATCAGCGCATCCACGCCCGTCCCCTTAATGCGAAATTATTCGCTTCAATGGGAAGTTAGCGCGGCGACGCGCTTAAAGCAAGACTATTCGCGTTAAGATGTCGGCCATGGCAGCACAGGAACCCGTACGCCGGCCCGGGGGGCGTAACGCCCGCGTCCGCACGGCCGTATGCGAGGCCGTCCTCGACCTGCTCCACGAGGCGGACTGGGACGATCTGAGCATCGCGCAGGTGGCGGAGCGATCCGGAGTCCACCAGGCCACGATCTACCGGCGCTGGGGCACGTTGGGCGCGTTGGTCGATGACGTGGTGACCGAGCAGCTCACGCGCTCGTCCCCGGTTCCCGACACCGGGACGCTCCGTGGGGACCTGGAGGCCTACGCGGTCCAGGTGGCCGAGGACGTGGCCGGCCCCCTCGGTCCCGTCTTCCTCCGTGCCGCCCTGGTGGGCGCGCGCCCGGAGGGAGAGCCCTCCAAGCATGTCTATCTTCTGGAGCGAGGCACGCAGCTCCAGAAGATGCTCGACCGCGCCAGGGATCGCGGGGAGAACCCCCCCACGTTGCTGGAGCTGCTGGAGGTCATCCTCGCACCGCTGTACTTCCACGCGATGTTCTTCGAACGGCCGACCAACGCGCACCACGCCCGGACACTGGTGGACAGGCTGCTCGCCCTCAGTGAGAAGAAATGAACGCCGTCGTTCTCGCCCGTGGCAGAGTTCACGGCCCCGGGAATGTCCCCGTACGAGCAGCGAGGCCGCGTGTCTGGGAAGACACGCGGCCTCGCTTGCTCAGGTGGGCGTTACTTCGAGACGTAGAGGCGGCGCGGTTGTCGGTCATGTGGGTTCTCCTTTTCGCTAGGTGGGGTCGGATGCGGTCCGTAGGTGGCGCAGTAGGTCGGAGGCGAGTTGGTTGGACACGCCGAGCCGGGCGCGGAGGGTGTCGCGGCTGATGGGTTTGTGGTGGTGGGCGTGGTAGTCGGTGGCGACCTTGCGGGCGTTGTAGGTGACAGCAGCAATGACAGCAACGTCCCCTTACGGAAGCATCCTTCGACAGTCGCTCACAACCCTCTGACCATGGTCTCGGGTACGCCAGCAGGGTGATTGGTCTGCCTGGCTCGAACGGCCTCCTCCGCCAGGGGGAGATTGGAGACTAATGCGGGTGTCTCGCGATGAAGCGCCCTCGTAAGGTGGCATCGTGCAACGGCTTGCGCTTTTTGACCTGGACAACACCCTCGTCAACCTGAACGAGGCGTTCCAGGTATGGGCCGGGGAGTTCGCCGGGGAGCACGATTTAGGCCGCGAAGCGGTTGATTGGCTAATCGCTCTCGACCAGGCCGGCTACCCGCACCGCGAGGTCTTCTTTAGCAAGGCCCGGGACTATTTCGCCCTACCCGAGCCGGTCGACGAGCTGTGGAGCCGTTACCGTCAGCGCATGCCATACCTCGTTCACTGTCGACCCGAGGTGATGGACGGGCTGTCTCGACTCCGTGCGTCGGGCTGGAAGGTGGCGATTGTCACCAACGGAACCCCGGACAACCAGCTCGGCAAGATTCAGCGGACGGGATTGGCCGAGGCCGTCGACGCCTACGCGCTCTCAGGGGTCGACGGCATCCGTAAGCCCAACATCGGTCTGTTCGAGGTCGCGGCCAAGCGCTGTGGCGTGGTTCTGGCCGACGGGGGATGGATGGTCGGTGACCACCTCGTTGCCGACATCGGCGGAGGATGCGCAGCCGGTCTGCGTACGATCTGGGTCGACCGAGGTACGTGGCCCGACCACGATCACGACGCTGATCATGTCGTCACTGACGTGCTCCAGGCCCTGGAGATCCTGCACGCCGAGCAGTGATCGAGCGGTTGTGCCGTAGCCCCGATGAGGCGTGCCGTACAGCACGGAAGTACAGCAACAGGGCCGCACAACCCCTCACGTCAACATCCACCATCACACGCTTGAGCAGGCCGGGGAGCTCCCCAGGTGGTGACCGGCTCCCCTGCAAGCAGGATGTCAGGAGTTCGAATCTCCTAGGCTCCACCAGCCAAAACGCCGCTTCCTCGATCAAGAGGAGCGGCGTTCGGGCCATTAACTTTTGGAAACCGGCACATCGGCCGCGTCCACTTCGTCAGGGCTGAAGGAGTTCTCACATCGTGAGACTCAGGGCGATCAGCGGGTTGTGGAAGTCATCACGCGCCCACCGGGTGCCATCGGCGATGTTGGTGAAGCCGAGCAGGCGTAGCGCGCCGATCGCGTAGCTGCGCATGGTGGCCAGGATCGACGGGGCCGAGGCGGTACGGACCCTGCATCGGTCCTCCCCGAGGGCGCGATCGTTCGGCACACGGTATCGGGGTGCGGGGCTTGGAACAGGCCGGTCCGCCGATCCCGCTGGGCGCCGAGCTGGGCCGGACCTCTTGCGGAGCGCGGGCGATCCAGTGCCGGATCGCGGCGGAGGAGACCGCGCCGGACACGATCGCCGCCTGGACCAGGGCCAACATCAAGGCCAGTGGATAGCGCCGTCCGCGTCGATCACGAGGATCTGGGCCCATGCCTGGCGCAGACCGGCCATGTCCACGACCTCATCGGCTGGTGTGAGAGATCCGTGCTGGTCAACGGCGCTGGCGGTGGCGCTGACGGCGGACACGACGGGCGGCATGGCAAACTGCACGGACAACGAGGCTCAGGTAGATCGGATTGGCGTGAGAACCGCCGTTCTACGGGGCCTTGTTGCATGTCGGGACTTCGCCACGCCGTACGCGATCAACCCGTGACCTGCGAATCCCCTTCTGGTCGTCTCAACATTCGAGAACTCCGTCAGCCCTGATGCCGGGGCCGTGGCCCTGCCGCGGCAGACACCCTCGCAACTACAAGGTGGCCGTGGTCTTTTCCAGGATGCCGGCAAGTGCGTCGTAGTCGACGTTATCTCCTTCCTTGATGTCGACGGTCTTGCGTTCACCGGCGCCCATTGCCCGGAGGAATCCCTTGACCTCAGGGATGTCCGTCGCGTTGAACACCATGAACGAGACCTTGGCCTTGGCCACCGCGATGACGGCCGCGTAGTGCCCGTTCTTGAGGTAGTGCGGCTTGCCGTACTGGAGCCGTTCCTCGACACCTGGAATACTCTCGCCGATCATCGCACGTAGCTTCTCGCACACGTCGATCTGCCACGGCTGCGTCTTGTTGATGTACTGGGTGACGTCGTCGTTCATGCTCTTCACCTTGATTTACTGTTCGCTGGAAAGGAGGGGTCTATACCCAGAACGTGTCGTGGCGGAGGTAGAACTCGGCGAGTTCCTCCTCGCTGGGGCGCCCGGACACGGCGAACTCGACCAGCCCTTCGAAGTAGCCCTCGCGGGGCGCGCCGGGCGAGAAGTGCAGCAGCATGCTGGCCGGTTCACCGGACTCGTTCCGGAAGCCGTGGATGCCGCCCTCAGGTACGTGCACGAAGTCGCCAGGGACGGTGTCGATCCACCGGGTGCCGTCGTAGATGCGGATTGTGCCGGTGAGGACGTAGAACGACTCGGAGATCGAGCGGTGGAAGTGCGGGCTCGGGCCGCTCGGCACCGGGCCCATCTCCCACCGGTACATCCCGAACTGCCCGTTCGTCGAGGCGCCGGTGGCGAGGTAGTGCGTCACGGTGCCACCGGGGGACCGCAGCTCGGGCTCGTGGTCCGCGGTGCGGTAGGTGGCGTTGATCTCGCCCGTGTCGCCGAGGTAGCGGGGTTCCGGATAGCTCATGAAGGTCCTGCCACTGTCTGGGGGTCGTCATCGGGCACCCAGGCAGCGGCATAGGTGACGTTGGTCATGGTCGCGACCGTACCGAACGGGTCTGACAAATAGTCGCTATTCGGAAGCGCTGCCGCATCGAAATACGCCTCGGACCCCCAATTTATCCGACGACTCGGTACGCCTCTTGATGCGCGAGTTCCTCACTGTGGAGTACCGACTGCCACGTTGGGGCGAACCATCGCGGCCCCACTCATCCGGCGAACGCCGTCGACGGCATGCCCACGGCGCCCAACTGATCGATGGCGTGCACGGGGTCGTCGTCGGAAAGATCGAGCCCTTCACGGGCCGACGTGATGTACAGAATGTCGAGGCGGGATCCGCCGAACGTGCAGGAGGACGGCTGGTGCACGGGCAGCGGGACCTCGCCGAGCAAGTCTCCGTCCGAAGAGATCCGTGCCAAGCGGTCGCCGCCCCATACCGCGACCCATAGGCCACCCTGCTGCGTCAACGGCAAGTGGCGCGAGAGCGATCACTTGGAGCGCGCGATTGAAACCGCCGGTGGCGTAGAGGCGTTCGAAGGCGAGGTTCAGCACCTGCGTCAGGAGACGCAGGGGTGGCGGCTCGCGGAGATGAGCAAGCGCCGTGGGCTTACCCAGACTCAGGTCGCCGATCGTATGGGTATATCCGTGGCTCGTGTGTCATAGATCGAGAACGGCGATGTATCCACTCGTGAGGTCTTGGACCGTTACGTTGCCGCGCTCGGTTGCAGATTTCGGCGATGAGCAACTGAAGATCAGTTGACGCGTTGGCCGAAGGGTCCTCGGGTTCGACACGGTGCAGATGGCACTTCAGCCCCGACATGGAGTATCGGATGCCGTGGCCGAGAATCTCGTCCCGTGACGAGTACATGATCGATTGCTCCGCTGCTGGAAGCGAGCTTGGCAGTGGTGTCCGCCGTAGGCCGACGAGACCGATCACCGGGCCATTAGCGGGCCATTAAGGGCGGTCAACAGGGGGTACTCACGGTCACTCGCGGACTGCCTCTCGCCCCGGGCGGGGCCGTTGTCCCTGAAGATCAGGCCGATTTGCCAGCAGGATGTCAGGAGTTCGAATCTCCTAGGCTCCACCACCCTCACGGGCACGAAAAAACCCAGGTCAGGCATGGTTGCCGCAACCTGGACTTTGATCTTCATTCGGCCTTCTTCCGCTCCCGTGCCCGTTGTGTGCCCGATCCCTTCGTCAGTGCCCCACGGGCGAGACCGTCGAGCTTCCGGGCCACCTCCCGCTGCCGTTCGTCGGTCAAGCGGCGGCGCGCCGCGCCGCCGTACCCGGCCCTCTGCCGCCCGCCGCCCGGGCGTGCGGCGTGGGCGCCGGTCCCGGCCGGCGGCGACCCGGGCCGT
>NZ_JBEXUE010000205.1:0-16910 GCF_040614275.1 Streptosporangium sp. NPDC006013 | reverse complement strand
CGTCACCGGCGGTGAGCTGACCGACGAGGAGCTGGGCATCATCGGGTTCCTGCTGCTCGCCGCCGGGCACGAGACCACCGCCAACATGCTCGGGCCAGCTCAAGCTCGGGCCGGGCGGGCTGCGCGACATCGAGTTCGCGGTGCAGCTGCTCCAGCTCGTCCACGGCCGTCTCGACCCGCTGCTGCGCCGCCGTGCCACGCTTCCCGCGCTCGCCGCCCTCTCCCGCGGCGGCTACGTGGGCAGGGACGATGCCAAGGCCCTCGCCGAGGCGTACACCTTCCTGCGCCAGGTGGAGCACCTCATCCAGCTGCACCGGCTCCGCCGCACGCATGTGGTGCCCGATGGCAACGCCGACCTGCGCCGCCTCGGCAGGAGCCTGGGCATGACCGCCGACCCGGTGGGAGAGTTCACCACCAGGTGGCGGCGGCACGCCATGGAGGCACGGCGCCTGCACGAGAAGCTGTTCTACCGGCCGCTGTTGCAGGCGGTGGCCCGGCTGCCCGAGTCCGAGGACCGGCTCTCCACCGCCGCGGCCAAGGCCCGCCTGGAGGCGCTCGGCTACACCGACCCGGCCGGGGCGCTACGCCACATCAGCGCGCTGACCACGGGTGTCTCCCGCCGTGCCGCGATCCAGCGCACTCTCCTTCCGGTCATGCTCGGCTGGTTCGCCGACGCCCCCGACCCCGACGCCGGCCTGCTCGGCTTCCGTCAGGTCTCCGACAAGCTCGGCTCCACCCCGTGGTACCTGCGACTGCTGCGCGACGAGACCGCGGTGGCCTCGCAGCTGGCCCGGATGCTCGGTACCAGCCGCTACGTGACGGGACTGCTGATGAACGCACCGGAGTCGGTCGCGATGCTCGGCTCGGACACCGAACTGGCCCCCAGGCCCGCCGAGGCGCTGCTGTCGGAGGCGCGGACCGTGGTCGCCCGCCATCCGGGGGACGCCGAGGGCGCGGTGGCCGCGGTCCGGGGGCTGCGCCGCAGGGAACTGCTCCGCACCGCCGTCGCCGACCTCGCCGGGCTCATCGACATCGAGGAGGTCGGCCAGACGCTGTCCGGGCTCAACGACGTGACGATCCAGGCCGCGCTCGACGCCGCGATCGGCAAGGTCGAGATGGAACGCCGCACCCCGCTGGGCACCAGGTTCGCGGTGATCGCGATGGGCCGTCTGGGCGGGATCGAGTCCTCCTACGGCAGTGACGCCGATGTGATGTTCGTGCACTCTCCGCTGGCGGGGATGGCCGAGCGCGAGGCCACCGAGATGGCGTTCGAGGTGGCCAACGAGCTGCGCCGGCTGCTGGCCCTGCCCGCCCCCGACCCGCCGCTGCTCATCGACCCCGGCCTGCGCCCCGAGGGCAAGGCCGGGCCGCTGGTCCGCACCCTGGCCTCGTACGCGGCCTACTACGAGCGGTGGTCCTCGCCGTGGGAGTCGCAGGCGCTGCTGCGCGCCCGCTTCTCCGCCGGGGACGCCGAGCTCGGGGTCGGCCTGCTGCACCTGGCCGACCCGCTGCGCTATCCGCCCGAGGGCATCTCCGAGGCGGCGGTGCTGGAGATCCGCAGGCTCAAGGCCCGGATGGAGGCCGAGCGGCTCCCGCGCGGCACCGATCCCGCCCTGCACACCAAGCTCGGCCCCGGCGGGCTGTCCGATGTGGAGTGGGTGGCCCAGCTCATCCAGCTCCGCCACGCCGGGCGCCTCCCTGCGCTGCGGACCACCCGCACCCTGGAGGCCCTGGGCGCGGCGGTCGCCGAGGGCCTGCTCGCGGAGGCCGACGAGGCGATGCTCGCCGAGGCATGGCGGTTCGCCTCCCGCATCCGCGACGCCATCGTCGTGGTCCGGGGCCGGGCCTCGGACACGATCCCGGTGGACGCCCGCGAGCGCATGCTCATCGCCCGCGCCCTCGGCTACCCGCCCGACGGTACGGAGGACTTCGTGGACGACTACCGCCGAGCCACCCGCCGGGCCCGCCGGGTCGTGGATCGAGTCTTCTACGAGGGCTGACCGTTCTCGCGGCCGGACGGGACCGGCACCTGTTCCGGCCACACGCGAGGAGGCGGCGACCCACCCGAAGCCCGCGCGGCGGGCGAGGATCTCCGTCCCCCGGGGTGGAGTGGATGCCTGTCACCCGACCTGGATCGTCACGAAAACCGACCCGTTTCGGTGATCTCGTTGCGCCGCCGGGGGCGGGCGTGTATCAACGGTCCGGGTGATCCTTTTGATATCGGTTTACATTGATCTGGCCATCGGCCTGATCCTGGCCTTCCTGCTCCTGTCGCTCCTGGTGAGCGGGATCAACGAGGCCATCGTCCGGCTGCTCGGGATCCGCAGCAAGTTCCTCTGGGCCTATCTCAGGGACACCCTGGACGGCTCATCAGAGGAGGGCAGATCGTGGATCCCGTCGAAGGTGGCCGACGTCTTCGCGAAGCTGCCCTTCTCCGGTAACGATCCGCGCCCGGCGCACAGTCCCGATCCGGCGCCCGCCGTGGTCGAGCCGATGCGGGTCGACTCCGCCACGGTCCTGGCCACCGAGAACGCCGAGGAGAAGGTCTCGGAGGAGATCGCCGAAGGGATCGCCCCGGGGGGCATCGCGGGAAAGACCGCCGAGGAGATCGGATCCGACGAGACGGGCGTCGGTGGGCCCGCAGCCGAGGACCGCGCGGAGCCGCCCACGCCGGCGGTCGACATGACCGCGCGGCTGTACGAACGGCTCCAGGAGATCGACCACCCCAAGGGCACCCGCACCAGCATCGCGAACATCCCGCCCGAGCGGTTCTCCGGCGCCGTCATGGAGCTGGTCGCCGCGGAGGAGGGTGGGGTCGACGGCCTGCTCGCCAAGCTGGAGGCCATCCGCAGCCCGCTCGCGGGCCATCTCAAGGGCGTCTGGCAGGGTGCCCAGCGGGACGCGCAGAAGTTCCGGCAGGGCGTCGAGGACTGGTTCAACGGGGAGATGCAGCGCCTGTCCACCCTCTACGCCCGCTACGTCAGGTGGGTGGTGTTCGCGCTGGGTCTGGCGCTGACCCTGCTGTTCAGCATGGACGCGCTGGAGTACGGCAAGACCCTGCTGCGCGACAACGCCTACCGCGCCGGGGTGGCCGCCATCGCGGGCGGCGGTGGGGAGGGGTACGCCGCGCTGAAGGACAAGTGCGCGGGAGCAGGGAGCGGCCTCGCCGAGCCGTACCAGTGCGTGACCGAGTCCCTCAGCTCCCCGGCGCTGGTCAAGATCTTCGACCACGCGATCGTGAGCATCACGATCCCGCCCGACGGCTCCGACGATCCTTCCTTTCACTGGAACGGCGGAGCCTGGTGGGATCGGCTCGTCACCCCCGGCCACTGGCCGGGTTACCTGCTCACCATGGTGGCGCTGCTGTTCGGCGCCTCGTTCTGGTGGGACGTGCTGCGCCGCCTGACCGGCGTCCGGGGCAACCGTTCCTAGCCCTGGCCCTGGCCCTGGCCGTGCCGCTGTCCGGTGCCCGGGGCGACCACCCCTAGCGGAGCTCGGCCAGCAGCAGGTCGACCTGGGGGAGCGGGTCGGGTCCGAACGGGCGGACCACGACGGTGCGGGCACCCGCCTCCCACAGTGACCTGACCTGGTCGGCGGCCTCCTCGGCGGAACCCACCGCCATCACCACCTCGTCCGGGGCGACCTTCAGGAACTCGGCGGAACCCTCGGCCAGCGCGGTGACCGTCGCGGTGTCGTCGCCGATGTAGAGGTTGACGAAGACCACCAGCTCGTGATCGCCCCCGCCGGTCAGCGTGAGGGCCTCCTCGATCTTCCCGGAACTGACCCCCTCGGGCAGGATCGTGCCCTGCGCCACCCGGCCCGACAGTTCCAGCGAGCGGGGCCGCAGCACCCCGGCCAGCAGCGGCGGCACGACGGCGGGGGGATGCACCAGGCGCACCCCGTCGAGCCGCACCGCCTTGCCCTCCAGGGTGACTGTCTCGCCGCGCAGCAGCTCGCGTACCGCCGTGATCGTCTCCTCCAGCAGTGCCAGCGGGGAGGGCGCGAGGGCGCCCACCTGGCGCATCCAGTCCTGGACGCCGTGCCCGATGCCGGCCGCGAGCCGGCCTGGGTACAGGCGGGCCAGGTTGCCCAGCTCCATGGCCAGCAGGGCGGGGTTGCGCAGCGGCGCCGGGGTGATCCCGATGCCCACCCGCAGGTGCTCGGTGACGGCGAGCGCGGTGGCCGCCGACGAGATCGCCCCGGTCCAGCCGAGATCCTCCACCACCCAGACGTCGTCCACCTCGGCCGCGTCCAGATGGCGGCAGAAGGGGATGAGCGACTCGGGGGGAAGGTCGCGATCGAACATGACGCCCAGACGCATGTCTCTCCTACGGTTGATGTCTTTCCCGGTGCGGGATCCCGGGTGTTCCTGCCGCGCGGTTTCCGTGGCACCTCATCTTCGCGGCATCCCGCTTTCGCGGCACCTCAGAGGGCTCCCGCGTAGCGGAAGTAGCCGGCGAGGTCGTCGAGGGCCGCGACGCGATCGATTCGCACCTCGGTCCCGGTCCTCCGTGCGTTGATCATCTTGCCCTGGCCGACGTAGACGCCGACATGATGGGTGCTGACCTTACGCTTGCCGATCTTGCCGTAGAAGACGAGGTCTCCCGGCCTGGCCACGGCGGCGGGGATCCTCTTGAGCCGCTTCACGTGGTCGTCGGTGTTGCCGGGCCCCAGCACGTCGCGCCCGTAGGCGAGATGGTAGACCCAGCGGGTGAGGCCGGAGCAGTCCAGGCCGAGGGTCCGGGTGGCCGGGCAGGGCCGGATCGCCCCCGTGTAGCCCTGGCAGGTGCCGAGGGAGGGACCCGGCTGCTCGCCGTGACCGCCGCCCCAGGAGTACGGGATCCCGCCGCCCTGCCAGCCGGGTTGGTGCCATCCGGCCTCGATCGCGTACGCGATGGCGGTGATCCGGTTGAGGGCGACCGGCAGGGTCGGCACCGAGGCGCTCAGCAGCAGGAGCATTCCCAGCAGCACGGCCGCCGCGGCCTGCCGCCGGTGTCCGAGAAGATCGCGAAGTCGGTGAGGGCCGGCCTCTGTCACGTCACCTCGCCAGACTTGTCGATATAAGTCACGACAAGTCTGCCCAACAATCCGGCCCCGTGCTGGCAACGCCACTCCTGCGGCAACGGCGCCGAAGGAGAGCGACCACCAGGTCCGGCGTTATCCGGCCTGGTGGTGGTACGTGACCCTGACCATGCTCGCTCTGGTCTTCCTCTGGCGGCCTCAGCCCCCGATCGCGGGCATGCTCTCGGGAACGGTCTCCGCCGCCGCGCCCGGTCTCGGAGTCATGAGAAGCCCCACCAGGTGGTCCGCGATCGCGGAGATGGTGGGCTGCTGCCACAGCAGGGTCGCGGGGAGACGGCAGCCGAAGCGCTTCTCCAGACGCCGCCGGACCATGACGGTCATCACCGAGTCCAGCCCCTGCTCGACAAGGGGACGCCGGGTCGCCAGGTCCTCGGGGGCCAGCCTCATCACGGCCGCGATCTCCGCGCGGATCTCGGGCAGGACGCGCTCGCGCAGGTCCTCGGGCGCCAGGCCGGCGAACGCCTCCGCGGGCCCCCGGAGATCCTCCTCGGCCGAGGCGGGCGCGTCGATCACCGGATAGCGGAGTCCCGTAAGGTGTCCCACCACCCGGCCGTCCACATCGGCCAGGAGCGCCCGAACGGTGTCGTCGGCGGCCGGGTCCACGGCCGCGTTGATGATCACCGTCGAGGGTGGCGTGCCGGTCAGCACCATCTCGTCGATGTGCACGACCATGCGCAGCACCGGATCGCCGGGGAACACGCAGGGCGCCACGGACATCGCCGCGTCCAGCGCCGGCGCCCAGCTCCCCGGTTCCTCGGTGCGGACCGTGGCCCGCAGCACGCCGTCTCCGCTCAGCAGCGTCTCGATCGTCCAGTCGAAGCCCGTCGAGGGCACGCCGACGGTGGCCAGCCGCTTGTGCACGAACCCGGGATCGATCGGGTTGAGAGCGCCGGCGTCCGGCAGCACATCGGGTTTCACCTGGCCCGGAGCAGCCACGTCCGCGGTGACGTGCACCAGCCAGGCGGGTTCGGGCTCGTCGGGGCCGGCCGGTGTACGGGCCGCGAGCCGTACCACCGGAGGCTCGTGCACGACCTGGATCTGCCTGCGTTCCGCGGTCATCAGCGGATGCATCATCTCCACGTCGGTGAGCGTGACGTCCTCGTCCTCGACCGCGTGCAGGAACGTGTTGACCAGCACGGCGGCGGGCACGATCTCGACCCCGTTGAGGGTGTGGCTGCCCGGGTAGGGCCGGTTGGCGTCCTCCAAGCTGGTCCGCCACACCCGGGTCCGGCTGCCCGCGAGGCTGGTCCCGGCTCCGAGCAGGGCGTGGGAGTGCACGTCGTGCCCTCGGTTGTCGTCCTCGGTGTACGCTTCGCGCCAGTGGCGGCGGTGCTGCCAGGCGTACGGCGGCAGATCGGCCAGGCCGCCGGACGGCTGCAGCCGGCTCCAGTCCACATCGACGCCGTGACAGTGCGCCGTGCCCAGCGCGATGAGGAAGGTCGGCGACTCCGGCTGGTTCCGGCGCAGTGACGTGCCGACGAACACGTCCTCGAACCCGTTCTCCGAGAGCGTCTCGGTCACCGAGTGCGCGACCACGGGGTGGGGGGAGATCTCCAGGAACACGCGGTAGCCGTCCTGCGCCGCGGCCGTCGTCGCCGCGGTCAGCCGCACGGGGTCCCGGAGGTTCGCCGCCCAGTACGCGCTGTCCAGGACGGGCGTCGACCGGGGATCCGCCAGCGCGGTCGTGTACATGGGGATGCGAGGCGCCCCGAACGAGAGATCGGCGGTGGCGGCGGCCAGTTCGACGGCCAGCGGCTCCATGTGCGGGCTGTGGAAGGCGACATCCGACGCCACCCGCCGCACCACGATGCCCTCGGCCGGCCACTCGTTCAGCACCGCCTCGACCGCGGCGACGTCGCCGGACAGCACGGTGGAGCCGGGGGCCGACGAGATCGCGGCCACCAGGTCGGTACGGCCGGCCAGCCTCTCCGCCGCCTCCTCGAAGGACAAGTCGACCATCACCATGGCCCCCTTGCCCTCGGCCTGGCGCAGCAGCCGGGAGCGGCGGCAGATCAGGCGGGCGCCGTCGGCGACGGTCATCGCGCCGGCCGTCACCGCCGCCGCGATCTCGCCGACGGAGTGGCCGATGACGGCCTTCGGCGCGACCCCGTACGCGTTCCAGAGCCTGGCGAGGCCCAGCTGCATCACGAAGATCATGGTTTGCACGCGGTCGATGGTGTCGAGATCGCCGTCGGCCAGGACCTGCCGGGGAGAGAAGCCGATCTCCTCGACGAAGATCGGCTCCACCTCGTCGACCAGGGACGCGAACTCCGGCACGGCGAGCAGCTCCCGCCCCATCCCGCGCCACTGGCAGCCCTGCCCGGAGAAGACCCAGACCGGCCCGGGACCGAGCTCGGGCAGCACGTCACCGGTGAGGACGGCCTCGGCCGGCACGTCCTCCGCGAGCCTGCGCAGGTTGGCCGCAAGCTCGTCCCTGTCCGCCCCGATCACGACGGCGCGACGGGCCAGATGGGTGCGCCGGAGCGCCAGCGTGTGCCCCGCCGACGCCAGGTCGAGCCCCTTCCCGAGGTGATCGGCGAGCTTGCCCGCGTACTGCCGCAGAGCCTGCTCCGACGCGGCCGACAGCGGGAACAGCCGCTCCCCGGTCCCCTCGCCCCGGGGCGCCTCCTGGGCGAAAGGAGCCTGCTCGAGCACGATGTGCGCGACCGTGCCGCCGTACCCGAAGCTGGAGACGCCCGCCCGGCGGGGGTGGTCGCGCTCAGGCCAGGCCGATCGTTCGGTCACCACGCGAAGGCCCGAGGACTCCCACGGGATGGCCGGGTTCAGGGTGGTCAGCACGCTCGGGGGGATCTCACCGCGGCCGAGGGCGAGCACCGCCTTGATGATGCCGGCGATGCCGGCGGCGCCTTCGAGGTGACCGATGTTGGACTTCACGGAGCCGACGAGGCACGGGTCGCCGGGGGGCCGCGGCGTGCCGTACACGGAGGAGAGCGCCCCCGCCTCAAGCGGATCGCCGAGCCGGGTCCCGGTGCCGTGCGCCTCGATGTAGTCGACGGTGGACGGCGCGACGCCCGCCTGTCGGCAGGCCCGGATCATCACGTGTTCCTGAGCCTCCCCGCACGGCGCCATGATGCCGTTGGTGTGCCCGTCCTGGTTCACGGCGCTGCCGATGACGAGCGCGAGGATCCGGTCACCGTCGCGCTGGGCGTCGGACAGCCGCTTGAGCACGACCACGCCGCAGCCCTCGCCGCGCCCGTAGCCGTCGGCCGACGCGTCGAACGACTTGGACCGCCCGTCGGGGGCGAGGGCTCCGGCCGTGCCGAGCGTGAGGGTCTGGCCCGGGGTCACCAGCAGGTTGACGCCGCCGGCGAGGGCGACGTCGCTCTCGCCGAGCCGTAGGCTCTGCGCGGCCAGGTGCAGCGAGACCAGCGACGCCGAGCAGGCGGTGTCGATCGCCATACTGGGTCCGCGCAGGTCCAGGGAGTAGGAGATGCGATTGGCGACGGCGCAGGTCGCGGCGCCGATTCCGGTCCACGCCTCGATCTGGGGCAGGTCCTCAAGGAGGCGGCCTCCGTAGTCGGCGGTGCAGACCCCGACGAACACCCCGGCGTCGGTGCCGGCCAGCTCGTGCGGTGGCAGGCCGGCGTTCTCCAGGGCCTCCCACGCGGTCTCCATCAGGATCCGCTGCTGCGGGTCCATCAGCTCGGCCTCGCGGGGCGACAGGCCGAAGAACTCCGCGTCGAAGCCCTCGATGTCGCCGAGGAAGCTGCCGTGACGTACGGCGTCGCGCAGCGAGGCGGCGTATTCGGGGCTTCGGTTCTCGTACCGCTGCCAGCGTTCCGCGGGCAACGGCCCGGTCGTGTTCCGGCCGGCGCGCAGCAGGTCCCAGAACTCGTCCGGTGAGCGGGCGTCGCCGGGAAGGCGGCATCCGATCCCGATCACCGCCACTGGTTCCACCTGGACTCCGCGCGGACTGTCGGCCATCTGCGTTCGTTTCCCTTCGGTCAGACCCACTGAGGATTGTCGATGATCTTGATTATGGCGCTGGAGACGGTCACTCCCGGTCCGGTGCCGAGCATCAGCACGTGGTCGCCGGGGCCCAGCTGCCCGGTCATGAGCAGGTGGTCGAGGGAAAGGACCTGGTCGCCGGCCCCGCAGTGGCCGATGGTGCGGCCGTAGTCCCAGGTCGAGCGGGACATGGGCAGGTCGAGCATGGCCATGCACCGCTGTTCGACGATCTCTTCCGAGTAGTTCATGAACGCCACCCGGGTGAGAGCGCCGGCCTCGATCCCGCTCTCGGTCAGCGCGCGCTCGACGACCTCCATCAACGCCCGCTGGATCTTGAACAGCGCCGTGGTGGCCTCGCCCTTGGGCATGACCTGCTGCCGGAACTGCTCGTTCCTGGCCGCGAAGCTCATCCGGCGCCCGACCGTGACGCCCGGGGGGAAGAGGGGTTCGCTGCCCCGGTGCAGTTCCTCGGCCTCGGCCACCGTCGTCGTGCAGACCGACATCAGGCGCGCGAAACCCGTCCCCTTGGTGAGCACGAGCGCGGCGGCGGCGTCCCCGCCGATGTAGCCGGGGCCCATCCGCCACCGGTCCATCAGCGGGGTGCCGTAGTTGTCGGCGGCGACCAGTAAGGCGGCCTGCCTGCCGGGTACGGCGTCCAGGTGGCCGGCCGCGAGCTCCAGGGCGATGAACATCCCGTTGCAGCCCTGCCGGATCTCGGTGGCCAGGACGTCCCCGCCGACGAGATGACGCTGCAGGTAGGAGTGCGGGGGCCAGCCGTCCGGCCCCTGGTGCCACGTCGAGGCGTACAGGAGGAGATCCAGGTCGCCCGGCGCACGCCCGCTGCGCTTGAGCGCGCTCCGCGCCGCGTGCAGGGCCATCTCCGGAGCCGGTACGTCACCGGCCACCACCGCCCCGGCCAGGTTGTGCAGTTCGGCCTCTTCCGGCGGGTACCAGCCTTTGGCGACGGCCTTCTCGACGCTGACGACGGTCCGGGGGAGGAAGGCTCCCACTCCGCTGATGTACGTGTCCGCGTATCGCATGACTCTGCCCTCGCCCCGGCTAGACGGATTCGAGTTCTCTGACCATCGCCACGATGGTCACGACGTCCCGGAAGTTCTCCGGATCGAGCTTCGCGGCGGGGATCGGGACGCCGACGTCCCTGCGGAGGAAGTTCAGCAGCCGCGCCGTCCGCAGGGAGTCCAGGAGACCCGACAGCAGGAGCGGGGTCGTCTCGTCGACCTTGATGTCGTCGCCGTCCAGGACGAGGTTCTCCTGGATGAAGTCGACCAGCCTTCGCGTGAGCTCGGTCATGCGCGTGCCCCCGTCGTGACGGGAGAGGTGGCCAGGACCCTGAACACCGCCGCGGCGACGGACGTTCCCGAGCCGAACCCGACCATGAGCAGGTGATCGCCGGCCACCAGCCCGCCGGTCGCGACGAGATGCTCGAAGGCGATGAACTGGTCCACCGCGCCGCAGTGGCCCACGCGCCTTCCGTAGTCCCAGGTCGTCTGATCCTCGTCGATGCCCAGCCAGGACATCTGCCCGTCCAGGTCCTCGCGGCGGCCGTGCGGCAACGCCACCCGCGTGATGTCGGAGAGTTCGATCCCGGCCTCGTCCAGGGTCTTCTCGACCTGCTGCATCATCGTTTTCTGGATCGTCAGGTGGATCCCGGTTCCCTGCGCCTTGAGCAGCCGCCGGCGGAACTCCTCATGCCGGTCTCCGAAGCTCAGCCCTCTGCCGATGGTGGCGTCCGGAGGGAAGAGGGGGTAGGCGCCGTCGTTGACCGCGTCGGCCTCCGGGATCACCGTCGCGTTCACCGACAGGAGCTCGGCCATGCCGTACCCCTTGCCGAGGAGGAGCGCGGCCGCGGCGTCGCCGATCAGCGCACCGGGGGTCATCCGCCAGCGGTCCACCAGCGGGGTGCCGTGGTTGTCCGAGGAGACGACCATCGCCGTCTCCCGGTCCGCGTCGGCCTGCAGATAGCTCGCCGCCAGTTCGAGCGAGCTGATCATCCCCACGCAGCCGCTCCGGATCTCGAACGCGGGAACGTTCCCGCCGAGGAGGTGCATCTGCAGGTAGTGCTGGGGCTGCCAGCCGTTCGGGCCCTGGTGCCAGACCGACGGGTAGAGCAGAAGGTCGAGATCGCGCGGGGAGGACTCACCCCAGCGGTCGTACGCGTCCAGGACCGCGAGCCGCGCCATCTCTGGCGCGGGCATGTCGCCGGCCACCGCCGCGCCGATCTGCTGGAACCTCTCGACCTCCTCTTCCGGGTACCAGCCCTCACGAACGGCCTGCTCGACGCTCACACTGTCAGGCACATAAACGCCGAGACTCCTGACGAATATGTTGGATGTACGCACTCGTCCCCTAACTCATCGACGATCCCGGACAACGGCCTTCAGGCAGCGGAAGACGGCTTATCCGATTTATTTCGGGTCACGGGATATCAAGAGACCTCCGGCCGGTCAATGAAAAACGGGAAATGGGCCGGCGGCCGTCGGAGGCAACAATAGGGGCGGACCGTTGGGTAAAGCAATATGAACGTGAGGGGCCGATGGGTGACATTCCGTGGTCAGGTTTTGACGGAACGTATTGAATTTTGGAAATGCGCCTTTCCGCTCCACGCCGCGGTTTCCTAGAATGTAATTCTTTGGAATCCGGGCGACGAGAGAAGGGGGCCGGGCCGTCGCCGTTCGGTTCAGGCCCGGCGCGTCGTCTCAGGCGGGCACTCTCGTGCAGACGATGTTGTTGAGTTTGAACTGGGCCGGAATGCCGTTCGTCCCGGTGGCGGTCGCCGAGAAGCCGAGACTCTGACTGGAGCCGGGGCCGATGGAGGAGTTATGACCCGCGTCGCGGGCGGTCACCTGGGTGCCGACCTGGGTCACCGTGGCGTTCCAGGCGGTCGTGATCTGCTGGTTGCCCGGCCAGGTCCACGTCAGGGTCCAGCCCTCGATGGGGGTCGTGCCGGTGTTCCTGATGGTCGCGCTGCCGTTGAAGGCGCCGTTCCAGGCGCCGGTGGAGTAGGTGACCTCGCAGGAGGTGCCCATCTTGAGCCCGCCGCGCAGGAAGGTCGCGAAGTTGGCCCAGGTGGGATTCAACGTGCCGGTGCCGACGGTCTCGGCGCAGTTGGCGGTGGTGCGGACGGTCTGCAGGCCGTACTGGGCGGGGTCCATGATCTGGGGCATCATGTGATCCGCTCCGGGTACCGAGACGAACGTGGCGTTGCCGCACTGAGCCTTGATCCTGTTGTAGAGCAGGACGCTCTGCCCGTGCGGTACCAGGAAGTCGGCCTGGCCGTGCAGGAACATCAGCGGCGGGTCGTTGCTGTCGACGTAGGTCATCGGATTGGCCTGGGCCACTTGGGCCGGGCAGGTCTGGATCGGGCAGCCGACCAGGAGGGATTCCGGGGAGGCCGGAGAGTCATGGTCAAGCCCGCCGGTCGGCAGGTTCTGTGCGTTCATCTGCAGGAAGTCGGTCGGGCTGTAGAAGGCGAGTCCTGTCTGCACGGCGCTGGAGACGCCGGTCGTGCCGACGGTGCCCTCCAGCGCCGTCACGCCGCCGGACAGGGTGGCCATCTCCGTCAGCCAGCCGCCCGACGAGTCGCCCATGATCGCGAAGCGATTGGGGTCGAGCTGGTACGTGGCGGCGTTCGCACGCAGCCAGCGGATGGCCGCCTTGATGTCGTGCACCTGGGCCGGGAAGATCGCCTGAGCGCTGGACCGGACGCTGACGCCGGCCACGGCGAAGCCCAGCGGGTTGAAGATGGCCGCGATCGCGTCCGTGCCGGCCTTGCCGTCGTCGCTCGTCCAGGCCGAGCCGGTGTGCCAGATCAGCAGCGGCCGGGGCGTGATGCCGGTGGACGGCAGGTAGAGGTCCAGCAGATGCCCCCTGCTCCCGGCCGGTTGTGCGGGCGCGTAAGCGACGTCAGTGATCACCTGCGTGGCGTGAGCCGGCGGCGCGAAGGCTGCTGGCACACCGACGGCGGCCAGCACGGTCATCGCCATGCCGACAATCATGGCCGTGCGGATTCGAACTTGCATGGTGCGACTCCGGTTGGTCGGATGCTCGCCGCTTCCCCGGTGACCGTCCGTGTCTCCTCCTGTGCCGGGGCAGCCGCGATCAGCGCGCCGACCGTAGCGCCTGCGAGAACAACGTCCTGCTCGAGTATCGCGGCTTACATCGATATGGGCGGGGAGACGATATGACACGCAAGTGATGATGGTCAAAGTTTTCTATGCATCGTTCCAATTGGACAGAAAGAGCGGCATAAATCGTACTTTATAGATCACATAGTGCGAAGACAGTCCAGATCATCCATGGCATGCACAGGTAGTCGGATACGCACCCGCGAGGTCTTTCGAGGCCGCCACGTCTGGAATTGGACAGCGGCCGGACCCTCGGGAACCGGCGACTCGGAAAGCGATGCCGGCTTTACCGACGGTAAACACCCGTGAAACATGCGCCACCCCACGACGACGCTGATGAAAGTTTCATCTCCTTCCCGCGACCGATTCGGGCGCGACAATCTTCCTGGCGCGTGGTGGGTGATAATGTCCACCGTCATGATCTCCCCAATCACAGGAGGACGAATGCGAAAGGTACGCGCTGTTCTCGTCTCGGCCGTCATGGTCCTCGGAGTGTCGCTGACGATCGGCGCCACCCCGGCGCACGCCGAGAGGCTGGCCGGCGTCTTCAGGGACCACTCGGAGTGCGAGCGGATCGGAACCCAGGGCATCACCCAGGGCTGGTGGGACGACTATTCATGCGAGTGGGAGGGCCGGTACCGCTATTACTTCCTCTACGCGTGACCCGGTGAAACGCACGCACCCCCGGCTCTGAAGGGTCGAACCGGGGGCGCGTGCTCGTGATCCGTGGGTCGTGGGTTCGAGTCCCACCCGCCCCACCACGCCGACCTGCGGCTTTCGCGGACCTGTCGTCGCGTCATCTGATCGTGAGTCACGGCCCTGCCCGAGCCTTGCCGATCTTCCGGTTGGCCGCCCGCACCGCCTGCCGCCCGCAGCCGTTGCGCGTCACCTTCGTGCACGCGACCGCGATGCCCCGGAGGCGTGGTCCGGGGCGCCTTTCCCTGACCGGTCAGACGGCGCTCTCGCCGAGCCAGACCAGGTCGGAGCCCAGCCGATGCGCGGCCCGGTGGGCGTTCGTCCAGCGGCCGAACCCGTACCCACTCCTGGTGACGGTCGCCGCCGTCCCATCCGGCAGCGCCAGCCCGTACGCCACCACCTCCGGCGACCTCGGCCCGTCCCTCTCGTCGTCCTCGTCGTCCTCGTCGAACTCCTGGACCAGGGCGAACATGCGCGGGAGATCGTCGACCGGCACGCGCGCACTCGCGTACGCACTCTCCAGACCCGGGGCTACGCCCTGGCGGTCATCGCGGCGGGCGACGCGGATCTCCCCGGGGAGCAGATCGAGCGCTGGGTGGACTTCCGGATGGACCGGCAGCGCGTGCTCGACGCCGAGTCGGCTCCGAGCATAGAGATCGTTCTCGACGAGGCCGTGCTGCACCGCATGATCGGCGGCCCGAAGGTGATGCGCGCCCAGCTGGAGCACCTGGCCAAGTCCATGTCGAGGCCGAACGTGACCGTCCGGGTCCTGCCGTTCGCCGCCGGGGCGCATGCCAGCCCAGAGGGTGCTTTCACGATCTTCGACATGCCAGAGCCTTACTCCGACGCGAGCTATGTGGAGACCAGAGGGGGTGCCGTCTACACCGAAGCGGAGGGTGCCGAGATCTTCGCACGAGCGTACGATTCCCTACGTAGCACCGCGCTCACCCCGGATGAGTCCGTGACCGTCATCCGGACCGCGATCGGTCGTGCCAAACGCGCGAGAGGGAGCACATGATGATCACCCCCGAGGAGCTGGCGGACGTCACCTGGCACATCAGCACCAGGAGCGCCAACGGTGGTGGGCAGTGCGTCGAGGCCGGTCCGCTGGCTGATGGCAGCGGGCGCGTCGCGGTACGGCACAGCCGCCGCCCCGGCGCCGAGGTGATCGTCTACACCCGCGCCGAGTGGCAGGCATTCGTCGGCGGCGTCAAGAACGGCGAATTCGACTTCTCCCCCGGGCTGATTCCCTGACCCGGAGCCCCTCCACCGGTGCGGGTGGAGGGGCCCAGCCGTTGGCGGTTCCCATGCCCGGTGAAACGGCCGCCACCGGAGAGCTTCCCCCCGCTCTGTCATAGGGCTTCTCGAACCGGGAGGAAAGAGGTGCGGGGGAGCATTCCTGTCGAGAGGCCGGACGCACGGCCCGGCTCCGGTCTCCGCCGAAGATGAGGACGCTCAACCCCGGTCGTTCAGGGTCGCCAGGTCCAGGACGTGGTAGCCGTCCGCCGTCTTCCAATGGAGGTACCGGGCATTGGAGATGCTCACCTTGTCCGTCTCCCGGCCTGGCAGGCGCACCGCGGTACGTGTCCGTGCGTCGAGAAGCCAGCCGGCCCCGCCCTCGCGCCACGCCACGAAACGCCCATACCGCGAGATATCGATGTTCCTGGCACGGGGGCTCATGCCGACGACGGTGCCGTCGCTGTACTCCAGGCGATCCCGGTTCCCGTCCGCCTGGGCGATGTACGAGGCCGGATCGGGAACGCCGCGCCTGGCTCCGTCCGGACCGTAGCGGGCCGGCGGCGAGCCGGTGAACTCCTCCGGATCCGCTGGATCAGCCACCACAGGGGACCTCGCCAGGAAGGTGTCACCCTCCCAGACGATGTCATACAGTCCCCGCAGCCACAGCCGGGGAGTCTTATCGCCGGGGCCCATGCGGTAGACGCCCACGTCTCCGGTGGCGTTGGTGACGCACCCGGAGAAGTAGAGCTCACCCCGATGGAACTGGAGGTCGACGGGGTATCGCCAGGCGGTCCCGCAGTGCCCCCCGGGAACGCCCCAGGTGTTCATCACCTGCCGGGTCCGGCCGGTGCGCATGTCGATGGTCTCGAGAATCCATCCGCCCGGTTCGCTGTTTCCGAGGAGGCTCACCACGCGTGTGCCGTGCGCCGCGGCGGCGGCGGTGTACGACTCCCTGTTCTTGTGTTGCAACAGCGTGCTGCGGCCGGTGACCGGGTCGAGGATGTCGACGTGGTCGATGTACGGGAGGTACGGGGAGAACCTGCGGACGATGAGCCGCCCGTCGGGCAGGGCGCCGACGACGGACCGGGACATCGTGTCCTTGGAGGGGATCCACAGGATCCTGGCCCGGGGATAGGCCCGCGCGAAGGGCGTTTCGGCCTTTCGGATGGGAGAGGGCGTGGGTGGGGGCGTCTCCGACGGGCCGAGCCACGCTGGCGAAGCACCTTCTTCGAAAGGGGTGCTCGGAGCCTGTTCGTCGGTGGCCGACGGCGGTACGGAGGGCCCACAGGCGCAGACCCCCATCAGCAGTGCGGCCGCCATCATGCGGGGCCGGCGCTTCACCCGCGTCCGTGCCGGGACGGGAGGTTCCCGATCGCGGCTTCGAAGGACACTGTCAGCGACGTCCGTGCCGTCGGCACCGCGACCTGCCTGCTGCCCAGAGGCCATCGCGCACACCGCCGATCGCACTTTTCAAAGCACCGCTGACACCTTAACCGATCGTCATCGGATAGATGAGACGACTGTCACACTTGGCTGGTTTCTTCGTATCTCCGTAGCTCTCAGCCGCGGGGCATCCCGTTGCCGGATACGGTGGCGCTCCGCCTCACCGAGCACCTGGCTGCCTATCCCGTCACACCCTTCATGCCGTCGGGGGAGGAGCGCACGCGAAAGGCCGTCGAGCGTGCCCTCAATGGCGGGACGGCTCGCGCGGGGTGTGGTTGACGCTCAGCCCGCTGGGCGCCGACGCACTGCTGGGGCTCCCGGCGTCGGCGCTGGCCG
>NZ_JBEXUE010000204.1:0-16938 GCF_040614275.1 Streptosporangium sp. NPDC006013 | reverse complement strand
GGCGCGGGTGGCCGCTGCCCTCGCTGGCGGTGTCGCTGGCCGCAGCCGTCGCCGCGCTGCTTATGGGCGTGGACTCCGCCTACCTGCCGGTCGCCGTCGTGCTCTACTCGGTCGGCGCGCAGAAGCCGCGCAGGCAGGCCGTCACCGGACTGGCCGTGTCCCTCGTCTGCGTGCCGGCCGCCCTGCTCGCCGCCGCCTGGCCGTCCTGGACGCAGGCGCTCGGCAGCGCTGGGTTCGGCCTGGCCCTCATGGGCCTGTCCTGGACGGCAGGCCTGGCCGTACGCGAGAAGAATCTTCTTGCCGCGCGTACGGCGGAGCGGGCCGTGGTCGAGGAGCGGCTGCGGATCGCCAGAGACCTGCACGACGTCGTCGCGCACAGCATGAGCCTGATCACGATGAAGGCGGGGGTTGCCGGGCTCGTCGCCGAGACCCATCCCCAGGAGGCGCGCGAGGCGCTGCGGCTCATCGAGACCACCGGCAGGGAGGCGATGCTGGAGATGCGCGCGATGCTCGGCATGCTGCGCTCGCAGACCAGCCCCCAGGGCACGGCGCCCGCGCCCCGGCTGCAGGACCTGCACGCGCTGGCCGCGCACGCGGGGGTCGAGGTGGACCTGCGCGTCGAGGCCGAGGAGCTGCCCGAGGGGGTCGGCCTGGCTGTCTACCGGATCGTCCAGGAGGCGCTGACCAACGTGGTGAAGCACGCGGGAACCGGCTGTCGGGTGCGGGTCACCGTACCGAAGGCAGGGGTGGTGGAGGTCGAGGTGGCCGACGAAGGCCGGGGCACGCCGCGCGACGGGGGCGGCCACGGGCTGCTCGGCATGCACGAACGCTGCCTCATGTACGGCGGGCAGCTCACCGCCGGCCCGGACCCGGGCGGCGGCTTCCGCGTCCTTGCCCGCCTCCCCTACGTGCTGAAGGACACCCCGTGATCAAGGTCGCCATCGCCGACGACCAGCCGCTGCTGCGCGCCACCCTCACCAGGCTGGTCGGCACCGCCGACGACATGGTCGCCGTCGGCGAGGCGGGCACCGGCGACCAGGTCGTCGAACTGGCCGCGCGCACCAGGCCCGACGTCGTGCTCATGGACGTCCGCATGCCCGACATGGACGGACTGGCCGCGACCCGCAACATCCGCGCCGACCCGGCCCTGTCGCAGGTCCACGTCGTCATCCTGACCACCTTCGACCTCGACGAGTACGTCTACGAGGCGCTCCGCGCCGGGGCCAGCGGATTCCTGCTCAAAGACATCCCGCCAGCCGACCTGCTGGCCGCGATTCGGGTGGTCGCTTCCGGCGAGGCGCTGCTCGCGCCGACGGTCACTCGCCGGCTCATCGCCGAGTTCGCCCGCAAGGAGGCGGCCGAGCCCCTGATCGCGCGCGAGCTGGCAGCGGTGACCGGGCGCGAGCGCGAGGTGCTGACGCTCATCGCCCGCGGCCTGACCAACCCCCAGATCGCCGCGCACTTGGGGCTCAGCATCTCCACGGTTAAAACCCACGTGCGCAGGCTGCTGTCGAAGCTGGACGTGCACGACCGTGCCCAGCTCGTCATCGTCGCCTACGAATCAGGCCTGGTCACCGCCGCCAAGCGGAGCAGGTAGACGATCAGGCCGCCGCGATGGCCGTGAGGAGGCCGAGTTGGATCAGTGACCCGCAGGACGGCTTGCAGGAGCTGGGTATTGATGAACACCAGCGAGGACGGGTGTGTTGCGCCGGATGGGGATGGCCTGGGCTCCTTCTCAGCTCTTCCCAACCGTCTGCCGGTCGCCCGAACTGCGGTCGCCCAGGCCCTGAACCGGCCATGGCCCAGAGGTTCGGCCGGGAGGACGACCATCGTTCCGCCGCTGGGTGGAGTGGCCTCAGGGTAGCTGGTCAGGGGTCACTGTCAGGGGTCACTGTCAGGCCGTAGTAGATGCGCGGGGCGCCGTCCAGCCGGATTTTGACCTTGCCGCCACGGGCGGTGAGCCGCCGTTCCCTGCCGAGGCAGTCGAGCTCCCGCACCGAGCTTCCAGCGGCGGCCACCTTCAGCTCCGTCTTGGTCGGCCAGCCGTCCACCCATGGTTCCGGCGCGGCGAACCACGTGGAGCCCGGCGCGTGGTCGGTGTTGAGCAGGTACCCGTCCTTCCTGCTCCACAGGATCGAGACGGGTCCTTCCTCCGTGCTGAACAGCAGTCCTTTCAGATCGGGGTCGGCCGGCTTCAACCAGCGCACGAACGTCGCCCGGTCCAGCACCTGCGCAGCCGTGGCGTAGGCGAGCATGGACGGCTTGGCGCTGGTGTCGCGGTTCATGAGCCCGTAGTGGTACTCGGAGTTGGTCGGGTCGGCCATCTGCGGCTTGCCAAGGACGCTGTCGTGCAGCTGGTACCAGTTCACGCAGCGCACCCCCTCGGCCTTGGCCAGTGCCAGGGTGAGCAGGACGTTCTCTGCGGCCTGCCGGTAGGTGTCGTGCCACCAGCTGTTCGGCTTCGTGCAGGCGTAGGCCTCGGTCAGCCACAACTCCTTGTGCCCGTACTCCGCGATCGTCTCGCGGGCCTTGCGCAAGCCACCGAGGAAGTTCCAGTAAGAGCCGTTGGCGCCCTGCGTCCACTCCTCAGGAGGCGGCGCGTAGTCCGGCGTGAAGTTGCCCCTGCCCGGGTGGAAGGCGAACCCGTCGATGAGGTCCCAGCCGCCGGCGTCGTGGAAATTCTTGGTCCAGACGTGATCCATGCCGGCCAGGCCTGCGTTGAGCACCTTGGTGGGCGCTCCCGCGGCGGTCAGCCGGTCGCGTACCGGGCGTAGTCCGTCCCGCACGTAGGCGGCGGCGGTCTCGCCGCTCATCCATGGCCTGTTCACCTCGTTGGCGACCTCGAAGTAGTCGGCACCCGAGCTGATCGCCTTCTGCGTGTTCGTGTCGGCCCAGGCGGCGACCTCGGCGGCCGTTCCGCCCAGGGGGATCCCGGCGAGCTCGATGTTGTGACTGATCCCCGCCGCGTCGAGGGCGGCGGGCGGGAGGCCCGGTCCGCCGTCGTAGGAGATGCGGACGCGCTGGATGCCCAGGCGTTTCATCAGTCCCACAACAGCGGCGGCGTCGGGCTGGAGCAGCCAGGGGTAGTTGGCGATGCCGAACATGCTGTCGGCGCCCGCCTGGTAGGTGTGCGGTGGCAGGACGGCGAGGTTGGTGCGGGCAAACGCGCTGTCGGTGCCCGCGGTGGCGCTCACCTCGGTGAACACGATTCCGCGGGGTGGCGAGGTGACGGTGAAGGTCTGTCTCCACGCGGCTCCTGCCGCGACCGTGCCGGTCACGCTGCCGCCGGCCAGCGTCCTGCCGTCGAAGTCGCGGGCCCACCACGAAAGCTTCACGCTGCGGGCGGTGCTTCCCCCGTTGGCGACCTCGGCGTGCAGGGCCATGGGCCGGCCGCCGGCGTCCCAGAGGGAGAAGGGCTGGTCGGTCCAGACCTCCACGCCGAGTGGAAGGCCCGCGCCCATGGTGCCGCCCGCGGCGGGTCGCATCGAGCCGAGCACCAGGTCGGCCTCCGTCGCGGCCGCGCTCGCGGTTCCCGTGCCCGGGGCGTGGATCCAGGTGGCGTTGGTCCAGGCAGGGGTGGTGGTGGCCAGCCGGAAGTAGGCGCGGGTGTCGGCCCAGGTCTCCTGGTAGACGACCCCGGCATTGCTTTCGTACGGCACTCCTCCGCCGGCGTCGCGGTTCCACGTCGTCAGCGCGGCGAAGGACTCGGGCGCCGAGGGCGAGACGACGGCGCGGCCGAGCATGAAGCCGGCCGGGATCAGCGTGGTCGAGCCGCCGACCTCCCAGCGAAGCTTCGCGCGGTGCGGCGCGACGCGGAAGACGCCGCGGACGGTGATTCCGCCGGCCGTGCTGGGAAGCGTGTAGTCGACCTGGATGGCCTGCGTGCCGTCCTGGAGCGTGACGAGCGACGGCGTTCCGCCGGTGGTGCGCTGGATGCCGGTGACGGAGTCCTTGGCCATGAACCCGGTGAGCCTGACCCGTTCGACGCCGCCGCCGTCGCGGACGGTGATGCCGCCGTCGGTGCCGGCGGTCAGCGTGATGCCGTCGGCGGAGATCGAAGGGGTGTCGGCCTGGGCCTGTGCCGCGGGAACCAATGCCCCTGCGAGTCCGACCGCTACGGCTCCGCCGAGGAAGCGGCGTCGGGGGATGTCAGACATGAAGATCTCTTCCCTGTCGACCTAATGCGGATTAGGGAGATGTGTACTCCGGCCGGAACGGGAGTGTCAAGGGTGATCTGTGCGCATCAGGTAATCCGCCGGTAACACCTTGACACCTTTTCCTAATGCGGATTAGATGCCTCCTAATCCGCATTAACCCAGAGGAGTAGCCATGGATGTGCCAGCCTCCAGCAGGTGGATGGCGGGGGCGCTCGTGCTCGCCGCCGCGACGGCGGGCTGCGCGTCCGGCTCGTCGGATGGGGACTCGGGTAAGACCACGATCATCGTGGCGGGCATGCCTCCCACGACCGCCGCGAAGACCCGCACCCAGTTTCTCGACGCGGTCGCCGCGTTCGAGAAGGCCAACCCCACCATCAAGATCAAGCCGACCGACACGCAGTGGGACGCCAGGACGTTCGCGACCCGGCTGGCCGGTGGAAACGCGGAGACGGTGCTGACCGTGCCGCTCACCGAGCCGCCGGGGCTCATCGCCCGGCGCCAGGTCGCCGACCTCAGCACCGAGATCAAGAGCCTGCCGCACGCGGGAGACTTCGACCCCCGCGCGCTGGCCCCCGCGACCGGTGCGGACGGCAAGATTTACGGCCTGCCCGTCACCGAGTACGCGCTGGGCCTGGTCTACAACCGCGCCCTGTTCACGAAGGCGGGCCTCGACCCGGACCGGCCACCGGCCACGTGGGACGAGGTCAGGACGGCGGCCAAGAAGATCGCCGGGACGGGAGCGGCCGGGTACACACAGATGACGGTCAAGAACACCGGCGGCTGGATCCTGACCGCGATGACCTACTCCTTCGGCGGCCGGATGGAGAAGCAGGAGGGCGACAAGTACGTCTCCTCGCTCCTGGACGGCCCGGCGGAGCAGGCGCTGCGGCACCTGTCCGCGATGCGGTGGCAGGACGACTCCATGGGCGCCAACCAACTGCGCACCCAGCAGGACGCGGAGCGCGACTTCGCCGCCGGCAAGATCGGCATGATGATCGGCACCGTGAACAGCTACAACCGCTACACCACCCTCTACTCCGGCAAGCCGGACGACTTCGGCATCGCGGCGCTGCCGCAGCAGGGCAGCGGAAAGGCGACACTGCTGGGCGGGCTGGTGGCGGCCGTCAACGCCAAGGCCACAGCCGCGCAGCGAGCCGCCGCGGTGAAGTGGATCGACTTCTACTACCTCAAGCCCAACTACGACCCGGCGGCCGCCGAGCAGCTGGCCGTGGCCAACGCCGCGGACAAGCTGGCCGTCGGCCTGCCCACGCTGCCGTTCTACGGCACGTCGGTGTCAGGCCCGGTGAACGCCGCGATCGCCAAGCACACCAACATCCCGATGTCGAACTTCGCGCCCTACGTGAAGGAAACCGACAAACTGGAGTACGTCGTCGAGCCTCCTGTCGCCGCCCAGGACCTGTACGGCGCGCTCGACACCGCCGTGCAGGCCGTGCTGACCCGCAAGGACGCCGACCCGCGCGACGAGCTGACGAAGGCGGCGGCGCGCGTCGCGCCACTGCTTGAGAAAGCACAGTGACCCGGGGCAAAGGCGCCGCGGCTGCGCTGTTCCTCATCCCGACTGTGCTGGTCTTCGGCCTGTTCTCGTGGTGGCCGATCATCCGCAGCGTGGTGCTCGGCTTCCAGCAGACCAACCTGGTCGAGGCGGCTACCTTCGCGGGCCTGGACAACTTCCGCACCCTGCTCGCCGACCCCCTGCTGGGCACGGCGGTGCGCAACACGCTGCTGTTCACCGGCCTGGCCCTGCTGATCGGCTTTCCGCTGCCGATCTTCCTGGCGGTGCTGATGTCGGAGCTGCGGCGCGGCTCCGGGCTGATGCGGGTGCTGGTCTACCTGCCGGTGGTGGTGCCGCCGGTGGTGGCCGTGCTGATGTGGAAGTGGTTCTACGACCCGGACTCCGGCCTGTTCAACCAGCTGCTCGGGTTGGTCGGGCTGGGACCGTACCCCTGGTTGCAGTCCACGGGCATGGCGATGCCGAGCCTGGTCCTGGAGGCGACCTGGGCGGGCGCCGGCGGCGTCGTGCTCATCTACCTGGCCGCGCTGTCCAGTGTTCCCACCGAGCTGTACGAGGCGGCCGAGCTGGACGGGGCGTCGGTGTGGCGCAGGTTGTGGCACGTGACGCTGCCGCAACTGCGGCCCATCCTGCTGATCATGCTGCTGCTCCAAGTGATCAACACCTTCCAGGTGTTCACCGAGCCGTTCGTGCTGACCGACGGCGGGCCGGAGGACTCGACGGTCACGGTGCTGCTGCTGATCTACAGGTACGCGTTCGTCAACGGCGACTACGGCACGGCAGCGGCATTGAGCGTGAGCCTGGCCGTGGTGCTGGCGGTGCTGTCCGCCGTGTACCTGCGACTCACCAGAACTTGGGGGACGAAGTGAGGGGAGTGATCTCCGACACCGAAAGACGTGGGCGCGGGATGCGCCTCGGACTGGGCACCACCCAGGTGCTGCTCATCGTGGCCCTGGTCCTGGAGGGTGCCGGGCCGATCTACTGGATCTTCAAGGGCGCGATCTCCTCCACCCAGGAGTCACTGCGCCGTCCGCTGGCCCTGTGGCCGGCGGACGTGCGATGGTCGAACCTGACGGAGGCGTGGACGACCCTGGAGGTCGGCCACTACCTGACGAACACCGTCGTACTCGTCGGCGGCGCCTGGTTCACGCAGCTGTTCGTCGCGACGACAGGCGCCTACGCGCTGTCGGTCCTGCGGCCCTCCTACGGCAAGTACGTCTACGGCGCGGTCCTGGCGACGCTGTTCCTGCCTGGCACGGTCTCGATGGTCTCGCTCTACCTGACCGTCCTGGACCTGTCCATCGCCAACACCCCGCTGTCGGTGTGGTTACCCGCTGGGGCGCACGCCTTCAACGTCCTGCTGGTCAAGCAGTTCTTCGACGGCATCCCCAAGGAGCTGTACGAGGCGGCGCGCCTCGACGGCGCCGGGCCGTGGCGGATCTTCACCCAGGTGGTGCTGCCCATGTCGCGTCCGATCCTGGCCGTGGTATCACTGCTGGCTGTCATGAACGCGTGGAAGGACTTCCTCTGGCCCATGATCGCCATCACCGACACCGAGAGCCAGCCGCTGGCGGTGGCCCTGCCCCGGCTGGCGGACACCTCGGACCAGGCCCTGCTCATCGCCGGGATGCTGATCGCGATCATCCCGCCCGTCGTGGTGTTCCTGCTGTTCCAGCGGCAGATCATCCGGGGCATCGCCTTCACGGGGCTGAAGGGATGAGGGTCCTGGTCACCGGGGCGGCAGGCCGTCTCGGCTCCGCCGTACTGACAGAACTCGCATCGCGGGACATCGCCGTGACCGCGCTCGTCGCGCAGGATCCCGGCGCGCCGGCGGCGGAGCGGGTCGTCGTGGGCGACGCCCGCGACCCGGCCACCGTCCGCGCGGCCCTCGAAGGGGCCGACGCCGTCGTTCACACGGCGGCGCTGGCCTCGCCCGAGGTGGCGGCGCCCGAGGTGGTGTTCTCGGCCAACACGATGGCGACGTTCGTGGTGCTGAACGAGGCGGGAGAACAGGGGGTACGGCGGGCCGTGATCGCCAGCAGCCTGTCGATCACCGGCCTGCCTTTCGCCAGGTCGCGCCCGAGCCCGCCGTATCTGCCGCTGGACCAGCACGTGCCGTTGCAGGTCGAGGACCCGTACGCGCTGTCCAAGCAGGTGGACGAGGCCACGGCGGCGATGATGCACCGGCGGCACGGCATGACCGTCGCCGCGCTGCGCTTCCCCTTCCTCGGTGACCAGGTCAGGCTCGCCGCGCACGCGGAGCGGCTGGCCAGGGATCCCGCGGCCGGGGCCGCGGAGGTGTGGAGCTACCTCGACCTGCGCGACGCCGCGCGTGCCTGTCTGCTCGGGCTGACGGCCCCGCTGCACGGCGCGCCGGTCATCTTCATCGCCGCGCCCGAGACGCTCGTGGCGACCCCCACCGAGGAGTTGCTCGCGGCGCACCACCCCGGCGTGCCGCGCCGTACGGCGTTGCCCGGCAGGACCGTGGCCATCGATCTCGAGCCGGCCAGGCGACTGCTCGGATTCACTGCTCGGTATCCGTTCCCAGAGGGGCGACAATCATGATCATGCCGGAGACGCAGGCGCCGTGGCAGGCCAGGGACGGGCTGCGCATCACCGGTGTACGCACGATCGTCACCGCCCCGGGCGGGGTCCCGCTCGTCGTCGTGCGGATCGACACCTCGGAACCCGGGCTGTACGGCCTGGGCTGCGCCACCTTCACCCAGCGCTTCCACGCCGTGGTCGCCGCGATCGAGCGGCACATCGCTCCCATGGTCATCGGCCGGCATCCCGCCGACATCGAGGACATCGGCCGGATGCTGCACTACTCCTCGTACTGGCGAGGCGGGCCTGTGCACAACAACGCGTTATCCGGCATCGACCAGGCGTTGTGGGACATCGCGGGCAAGCGTTTCGGCGTGCCGGTGTACGAGCTGCTGGGCGGGCGGGTCAGGGCGGCCGCCGCCGTCTACACCGGGGCTCGCGGTGGCGAGGTCGAGGAGTCGATCGAGCGGGCGGCCGCGCTCGCCGAGCAGGGTTACCGCTACGTGCGGCTGCAGGCGGGCGGGCCGGGGCTCGGCACGTACGGCGGCGTCGGCACGCCCGGCGGGTATCCGGACAGCCCCCATCCCGACGGCTGGGACGTCGGCCACTACCTGCGGAGCACGCCGAAGCTGTTCGAGCGCGCCCGCGAGGTCCTCGGTGAGGAACTCGGCCTGCTGCACGACGCGCACAACCGGCTCACGCCGAAGGAGGCCGTAGCGCTCGCGCGGTCGCTGGAGCCGTACCGGCTGTTCTTCCTGGAGGACCCGCTCGCACCCGAGCACTTCGACAGGCTGCCCGAGGTGCGGGCGGCGGCGCCGATGCCGATCGCCTCCGGCGAGCTGGTCTCCTCGGTGACCGACGCGGCGCGTCTCATCACCTCGGGTGGCGTCGACTACCTGCGTCTGCACGTCTCGGCCGTCGGCGGGCTGACGCCCGTGCGCAAGCTCGCCGCGCTGTGCGAGCTGACCGGGGTACGGACGGCCTGGCACGGGCCGCCGGACGTGTCGCCGGTGGGCGCGGCGGCCAACGTCACGCTCGACGTCACCAGCCCCGCGTTCGGGATCCAGGAGGCGCATGTCTACCCGGAGACCGTGCACGAGGTGTTCCCGGGAACGTTACGGACGGTGAACGGCTACATCACCCCCGCCGATCGGCCCGGCTGGGGCATCGACCTCGATGAGAACGCCGCCAAGCGATACCAGCCGGAAACGCACCTGCACGAGCGGTGGGCCGCGCAGGTGCGCAGGCCCGACGGCGGGATCGAGGCTCCGTGATCTACTACTTCTTGGGGGGTATGCCATGAGGCCGAGCGGTCGCCCTCGTCAGGCGGACATCGCTCGACTGGCCGGCGTCTCACAGCCGACCGTGTCCCTGATCCTCGGCGGCGGCGCCGCAGCCATGGGCATCGCCGAGGAGACCCAGCGCAAGGTCATGGAGGCCGCCGAGCAACTCGGGTACGTGCCCGACCCGATCGCCACCCGCCTGGCGGCCGGGCAGAACAACCTGCTCGGCCTCTACACCTTCACCGCGACCTTCCCCACTGAGATGTCCCACGCCTACCACCCGTTCCTGGTGGGCATCGAGGAGGAGTCGGCGGCGCAGGGCTACGACCTGCTGATGTTCATCGCCTCCAGCGTCACGGGCGAGCGCCCGCACGCCCAGGTGCTCAACCGGGTACGGCTGGCCGACGGCTGCCTGTTCCTGGGCAGGCACCTGCCCGTGCCGGAGATGGACCGCTTACTGGCCACCGATCTGCCCGTCGTCTACATAGGGCGGCACGACGAATTCGGCGACCGCCTGCCCTACATCGGCGCCGACTACGTGTCCGCCGGCGCCGCCGTGGTGCGGCACCTGGCGGGGCTGGGCCACGAGCGCATCCTGTACGTGCGCGAAGCCGACGAGGCGATCACCTCCGTTGACAGGGAGGCGGGCTTCAGAAGCGGCATGGACGAATGCGGGCTGGCAGCCGAGGTGGTGCGCACCGACGGCACCGATCTGACCCCCGATCTGCTGCGCGCCTGGCACGACCAGGGTGTCACCGCGATGGTCACCGAGGCCACCGACACCGACGCCGCCCACCGCGCCCTCCTGGCGGCTGCCGAGCGCGCGGGTCTCCGCTTCCCCGACGACCTCTCCCTGGCCACGCTCGGCGACCCCCGCGACCGCGCGGCAGGTCTCACCGGCTTCGCCATACCCCGTCGCGAAATGGGGGCCGCGGCCGTCCGGCTGCTCACGAAACTCATCGCGGGAGACCGTACGGTCCCCCGGCACCAGCTCATGACCTGCGAGCTGGTGCCGGGCGAGACCGCGGCACCTCCCCGCTAGCCCTCTCGAAAGGCACCACCCATGACCGACATCCTCATCATCGGCGGTGGGCTCGGCGGCGTCGCCGCAGCCCTGGCCGCCTGCCGCGCGGGCCGCGACGTCGTCCTCACCGAGGAGACGGACTGGATCGGCGGCCAGCTCACCGCGCAGGCCGTACCCCCTGACGAGCACCCATGGATCGAGAGCTACGGAGCCACCGCCACTTATCGTGACGTGCGCGGCTCCATCCGCGACCACTACCGGCGCTGGTACCCCATGACCGGCGGCGCGCAGCGCTGGCGCGAGCTCAACCCCGGCGCCGGATATGTCAGCAAGTTGTGCCACGAACCACGCGTCTCCCTGGCGATCCTGCAGGCCATGCTGGCTCCCCACGTGGCCGCCGGACGCCTACGCGTCCTCCTCGAACACCGCCCCGTCGATGTCGAGGTGGACCGTGACCGCGTCAGAGCCGTCACGCTGCTGGACCTCCGCTCCGGTGACTCGCACACCATCGCCGCCGCCTATGTCCTCGACGCGACGGAGACCGGCGAGTTGCTGCCGCTGGCGAAGACGGAGTACGTCACGGGTGCGGAGGCCCGCCGCGAGCACGACGAGCCGCACGCGCCGGACGAGTACCAGCCACTGAACATGCAGGGCATCACCTACTGCTTCGCCGTCTCCCACCACGACGGTGAGAACCACGTCATCGACCGGCCTTCGGACTACGGATTCTGGCGCGATTACCGGCCCGACTTCTGGCCCGGGCCGCTGCTCGGCTTCAGCGCACCGGACCCACGCACCCTGGAGCCCGAAGCCCGCTGGTTCGCCCCCAACCCACCCGGTGACCCCCGCGGGGTGCTGGCCGACCAGAGCGCCCAATCAGGGGACAAGGATCTGTGGATGTTCCGCAGGATCCTCGCCCGCGACCTGTTCGAGCCCGGCTTCGCCGCTTCCGACATCACTTTGGTCAACTGGCCGCTGAACGACTACTGGCTGCGCCCGATCATCGAGGTGGACGCCGACACGGCGGCGCTGGCGCACCGGGAGGCCAAGCAACTGTCGCTGTCGTTGCTGTACTGGCTCCAGACCGAAGCGCCCCGCCCTGACGGCGGCACCGGTTTCCCCGGGCTCCGGCTCCGCCACGACGTGGTCGGCACCGCCGACGGGCTGGCGAAGTCCGCCTATGTCAGGGAGTCGAGGCGCATCCGCGCGGTCACCACCGTCACCGAGCACCACGTCTCCAGAGCCATCCTCGGCGACCGCGGCACGCTGCGGCACCATGACTCCG
The DNA here is from genome assembly GCF_040614275.1 of Streptosporangium sp. NPDC006013. Classification (NCBI taxonomy): domain Bacteria; kingdom Bacillati; phylum Actinomycetota; class Actinomycetes; order Streptosporangiales; family Streptosporangiaceae; genus Streptosporangium; species Streptosporangium sp. NPDC006013. The sequence goes on along the minus strand of NZ_JBEXUE010000204.1, from coordinate 5,114 downwards.
TCGGAGTCGGCGCGTATCGCATCGACCTGCACCCGTCGACCGGTGGGGACAACTACATCGACATCGCCAGCGTGCCCTTCGAGATCCCGCTCGGCGCGTTGCTGCCTGTCAGAATGCGCAACCTGCTGCCCGCGGGGAAGAACATCGGCACCACGCACATCTCAAACGGGTGTTTTCGCCTGCATCCTGTGGAATGGAATGTGGGTGAAGTCGCGGGCCATCTGGCCGCGTACTGCCTGCGCCGGGAGGTGGAGCCGCAGGAGGTCAGGGAGAAGGAGACCTTGCTGGAGGAGTTCACCGGGGAACTGGACAAGATCGGAGTCGAGCGCCACTGGCCGGCACCGGCGGGCTACTGATCCTTGGCCCTGCGCCTGCCGAGAACCCCGGCGGCCGGCGCGCTCATTGAGCTGCGCGCACTCCTGGATGCCCACCCCCGGTTGCTGCTGCACAGGGTGACGGTCTCGATGAAGTCACAGGCCAGCAGAGCGTCGGCTTGCGAACGCAGGAAGACGGCCCACATGCGGGACGCCCGTTCGGGAGCCGGATCAACACCTTCTTCCCTGAGGATCTCCCAGACGGTGGACGGCGCGACCTTGATGCCAAACCGCCGATATCCCCAGGAGGGGTTCTCCCGGACCAGACGCAGGATGAGGGCGCGGATGGCATTGTCGGCAGGCGCACACCTCGCACGCCTGGAACTGGCAGAACTCGCCCTCGCCGCCTGAGCCGAGTTAACCAGCAGGGTCATCACATCGAGCAAACGTGGGAGCCCGTCGCGGACCTCGTCAGGTGGTCTGCCGGCCACCGCGACAACGCGTTGCGCGTACGGAACGGCTCCCTGCCTGCTCGCCCCGGCTCCCGGTACCCCACGGGCGGCGGACACGCGTGCGGCCCGGCGGCCGGTGTCGCCGGGCCGCCGCATGCCGGGCGCTGTTCATGGCACGTCTACGGAATTTCCGTAGGCCTACGGATGTGTTAACGGATTTTCGCGGATGCCGCCGATGCCTATCGTCTGGCGACAACAGGGTGAAACCCGATCACCCTCTCGACACCCCCCGTTTCCCATCTAACCTCGCCTGCTCGGAGATCCCCGGCGGCGTGGTGGTCCGACGTGCGCCGACAGGCGACACGGACCGGGAAGACCGAAAGGAACAGCCCCGAGTGAAACACAAGGTCTTAGCCGCGGCGACCGCTGGTATCGCCACGGTCGCCTCGATGGCGCTCGCCGCGCCACCTGCGGACGCCGCCCCGTTCCACGGCGCCCTTGCCGGATCCCTCACCCCCGCGGCCTCCGTCTCTTCCACGACCGCGGCTCCGGCCGCCGATCCCAAGTCGCTCGCCGTGGCCGCCGCCGACCGGGCCGTCGCCAGCGGGCTCGACGAACTGCGCGCGGGACCGGACGAGTCCTACGAGCGGGCCGGCGTGACGACCGGCCCGGGCGGCATGCAGTACGTCTCGTACGAACGCATGTACCGGGGCCTGCCGGTGATCGGCGGTGACGCCGTGGTCGTCACCGACTCCGCCGGACGGGTGCGCGACACCACCGCCGCCTCCGGGCCGAGCCCGCGGAACATCCCGCTGGTGGCGAAGATCACCGCGGAGCAGGCGACTCAGACCGCCAAGGCGCGGCTGTCACGGGTGGACGACGTCGGCGCGCCCCGGCTTGTGGTGCTGGCCTGGGGCGGCAAGCCCAAGCTCGCCTGGGAGGCCGTCGTCGCCGGTGTGGCGAAGAACAAGCCGAGCATCCAGCACGTGTTCGTCGATGCCCGCACCGGCGCGGTCGCCGACCACTACGACGAGGTCGTCGCGGGCACCGGCAACGCGCACTTCGCCGGTCAGGTCACCATCGACACCAGCCGCGTCGGCAGCTCCTACTCGATGACCGACGCCGGGCGGCCCGGCATCCAGTGCGGCGGCCAGAACGGCTCGGCGTACACGAAGAGCACCGACACCTGGGGCAGCGGGTCGGGCACCGACCTGGAGACCGCGTGCGTGGACGTCATGTACACGGCGGCCCAGGAATGGAACATGCTGCGCGACTGGCTCGGCCGCAACGGCATCGACGGCAGTGGCAGGGGCTTCGGCGCGCGAGTCGGGATGACCGACGTCAACGCCTACTGGACCGGCACTTACACCACCTTCGGCCGCAACCAGGCCGGCAACAAGCAATTGACGTCGATCGATGTGGTGGCGCACGAGTACGGCCACGCCATCTTCCAGACGACACCCGGCGGGGCCGGATCGCAGAGCGACAACGAGCGCGGCGGCCTGAACGAGTCCACCGGTGACATCTTCGGCGCCATCACCGAGGCCTACGCGAGCAACCCCAAGGAGCCGCTGGACTACACGGTCGGCCAGGAGGTCAACCTCGCGGGCAACGGCCCGATCCGCTACATGTACAACCCGTCCAAGGTCGGCGACCCCAACTGCTACTCCTCCTCGATCCCCAGCACCGAGGTGCACGCGGCGGCGGGCCCGCAGAACCACTGGTTCTACCTGCTGGCCGAAGGCAGCAACCCGACCAACGGCCAGCCGACCAGCCCGACCTGCAACAGCAGCACGGTCACCGGCATCGGCATCCAGAAGGCCGGGAAGATCTTCATGGGCGCGCTGTCCCGGAAGTCGTCCACCTGGAAGCACTCCAGTGTGCGCTCGGCCTCGGTCGCGGCGGCCGTGGAGCTGTTCGGCGCCAACAGCGCCGAGTGCGCGAGCACCAAGGCCGCCTGGAGCGCGGTGAGCGTGGCGGCCCAGTCCGGTGAGCCCACCTGCACCGATCCCGGCCCGGGCAGCGCCGACTTCTCCCTGTCGCTGAACCCGTCGTCCGGCTCCGTGCAGCCGGGTGGCCAGGCCACCGCCACGGTCGGCACCCAGACCACCGTGGGCAGCGCGCAGACGGTCAACCTGACCGCCTCCGGGCTGCCGTCCGGAGCGACCGCGAGCTTCACCCCGTCGTCCGTCACCTCGGGCGGCTCCGCCACGCTGACCGTCTCCACCACGTCCGCCACTCCCACCGGGACGTACCAGATCACGGTCACCGGCACCGGGACGGGCACCGGCACGCCCCGCCACACCGCCACCTACACGCTGACCGTCGGCGGCGGGACCGAACCCCCGAACATCGATGTCGCCAACGTCAAGGCGCACCTGCAGCAGTTCCAGACCATCGCCACCGGCAACGGCGGCAACCGCAGGTCCACCGGCGCCGGGTACACCCAGTCGGTCAGTTACCTCGAGCAGAAGCTGACCGCGGCCGGCTACACCGTGACCAGGCAGAACTGCACCTCGGGCTGCACCGCCGGCGCGGGCCCCAACCTGATCGCCGACTGGCCGGGTGGTGACACCAACCAGGTCATCATGGCCGGCGCACACCTCGACGGCGTCGCCGCCGGACCCGGCATCAACGACAACGGCTCCGGCTCCGGCATGCTGCTGGAGGTCGCCCTCACCCTCGCCGCCAAGCACCCCACCATGGCCAAGCACGTGCGCTTCGGCTGGTGGACCGACGAGGAGCAGGGCCTGAACGGGTCGAAGTTCTACGTCAACTCGCTCGGCTCCACCGAGCGCAGCAAGATCAAGGCGTATCTCAACTACGACATGGTCGGCTCAACCAACGCCGGATACTTCATCAACAACATCACCACCGCCACCGCCGCGGACCTCAAGGCCTACTACGACAGGCTGAACCTCCAGCCGGAGGAGAACGTCGAGGGCCAGGGCCGCTCCGACGACGCCTCGTTCAAGAACGCCGGAATCCCCACGTCCGGTCTGGCCGCGGGGGCCAGCGCCACCAAGACCTCCGCGCAGGCGGCCAAGTGGGGCGGCACCGCTGGCCGGGCGTACGACTCCTGCTACCACTCCGCGTGCGACACCGTCTCCAACGTCAACGACACCGTGCTCGGCCGGGCCGCAGGTGCCACCGCGTACGCGCTCTGGAAGGCCGCGGTGGGCGGCGACACCCCGCCGCCGACCCGTGACTTCTCGCTGTCACTGAACCCGTCGTCCGGCTCGGTCCAGCCGGGTCAGCAGGCCACCGCGACGGTCGCCACGGCCACCACGTCCGGCACGGCCCAGACGGTCAGCCTGTCGGCCACCGTGACGCCCGCCGGGCCGACGGTCAGCGTCGCCCCCACCCAGGTCACCTCGGGCGGCTCGGCCACGCTGACCGTGTCCACCTCGGCCTCCACCCCGGCCGGCACCTACAGCGTGACGGTGACCGGCGGAGGCGAGACCGCCACCCGTACCGCGACGTTCACCCTCGTGGTGAACGGCTCCACCGGCGGTGACCGGACCTTCCCCAGCACCACCGTCTACTCGATCCCCGACAACGGCTACGCGTTCAGCCCGATCCAGTCCACCGCGACCGGTCAGGCCTCCTCGCCGGTGCAGGTCGCCCTCACCGTCGAGCACCCGTGCTCGGAGACCCTCAGCGTGTACCTGATGGCCCCGGGCAGCAGCGACTTCATCACGATCAAGGACCAGGAGTTCAGCACCACATGCACCCCGTGGTCCGGCTCCCGCACCTACCAGGTGCCGGTGAGCTCGACCGCGAGCGGGGCCTGGTACCTGCTGGTCATGGACGGCAGCCAGGACGGCAGGACCGGGAATCTCACCGGCTGGAGCATCACGCTCTGACCGGTTCGTAATCCGGGGGCGAGGCCCCGGCCGGTGACCCCGGCCGGGGCTCTCGCATGTCCGGGCCGGTAACCGGGCGACCCGTTGGCGGAGGGGTCAGCGGAGCGGCGCCACGTCGTTGCGCGAGCGCACGCCGAGCTTGCGCAGCACCTTCGCCACGTGCGTCTCGACCGTACGGGGAGAGAGGAAGAGCACCTCGGCGATCTCCCGGTTGGTACGGCCGAGCGCGACCAGCCGGGCCACCTCGCTCTCCCGAGTCGAGAGCACGCCGCCCTTGGCCTTCCTGGCCCCGCGCGGCAGGCTGCCCGCGCCGATGTCGCGCAGCGTGCGGCGGCAGCGCGCCGCATCGTGGGTCGCTCCGAGCCCGGTGAACCGCTCGGCCGCGTCCGTGAGGATTTCCCCCGCGGCGGCGCGGTCGCCGAGGCCGGCCCGATCCAGCTCGCCGGGGCCCACGTGTCCGGGACACTGTTTCTCAGCGGCGC
>NZ_JBEXUE010000203.1:0-16997 GCF_040614275.1 Streptosporangium sp. NPDC006013 | reverse complement strand
GCCGCCGACACGTACTCCTTCTCCCGGAGCGAGAGCACCTGACCACGGACCACCCTGGCCACCGTGGTCCAGCCAATGGCCGCTGAGGAGTGGCCGGGGACGGTCAGGAGGGCTCCGCGGGTGGAGCGAGAAGTCTCTCCACCGAGCCGGCCGCGTGCACGGGGTCGTCGGCACTCTCCTCGCCGTCCGGCGACCACAGAAACAGCCAGCCGTCCCTGACGGGGGTGGCGAAGACGATGGTCTGCCGGCCGCTGTCCGGATGCCATACCCACAACACCGGAGCGGCGCCTCCGAGGGTGCGGCTCACCAGCCCCCGTTGTCGCAGTTCGGCGGCCAGGGAGTCGAGATGGGCTAGGCGTTGCTGCGTGAACGTGTTGGGCACGTCGGGCACCTCGGGTCGTTTCCCCTCAGGATCACCCCAGGTCAGCCTGGTTACAACAGGCTCAGGACAATTCCCGGAAATGTCGCCTCCCGGATGGGTCCGCGCTCCTCGCGGCCACGCTCCCGGGTCTGTGACCGGCCCTGTGCGGAAGAGTCCCGCGGTGGATCACGGTTCCCGGAACACGTGATGCCAACGGGCCGCGATCGAACAGTCGTTCGGCTATATTGAACAGGCCGTCACTCCTGGCGTGCCCTCCCGAAATTGTCGGCGGCACCCCGTAGCTTTCTGGCAACCGATCCAACCCGCGACCCTCCAGGGGGGCTCCCATGGCAGCTAACGACCGCGAGAAGGCGCTCGAGACCGCGCTCGCTCAGATCGAGCGGCAGTTCGGCAAGGGCTCCATCATGCGCTTGGGCGACGAGACCCGGGCGCCCATCGAGGTGGTCCCCACCGGCTCCATCGCGCTCGACGTGGCGCTCGGCATCGGGGGCTTCCCGCGCGGCCGCATCGTCGAGGTCTACGGTCCCGAGTCCTCGGGAAAGACCACGATCGCCCTGCACGCGGTGGCCAACGCCCAGCGTGGCGGCGGCATCGCCGCGTTCATCGACGCCGAGCACGCGCTCGACCCCGAGTACGCCCAGAAGCTGGGCGTCGACACCGACGCGCTGCTCGTCTCCCAGCCGGACACCGGCGAGCAGGCGCTGGAGATCGCCGACATGCTGATCCGGTCCGGCGCCGTCGACCTGCTGGTCATCGACTCGGTCGCGGCCCTGGTGCCCAAGGCCGAGATCGAGGGTGAGATGGGCGACAGCCACGTCGGCCTCCAGGCACGCCTGATGTCCCAGGCGCTGCGCAAGGTCGCGGGCGCGCTCAACAACACCGGCACCACCGCGATCTTCATCAACCAGCTCCGCGAGAAGATCGGCGTCATGTTCGGCTCGCCCGAGACCACGACCGGTGGAAAGGCGCTGAAGTTCTACGCCTCGGTCCGTCTCGACATCCGCCGTATCGAGACGCTGAAGGACGGCACCGAGGCGGTCGGCAACCGCACCCGGGTGAAGGTCGTCAAGAACAAGATGGCCCCGCCCTTCCGGGTGGCCGACTTCGACATCCTCTACGGCGTCGGCATCTCCCGCGAGGGCGGCCTGATCGACATGGGTGTGGAGCACGGCTTCGTCCGCAAGTCCGGAGCCTGGTACACCTACGAGGGCGACCAGCTCGGCCAGGGCAAGGAGAACGCGCGAAACTTCCTCAAGAACCACCCGGACATGGCGAACGAGATCGAGAAGAAGATCAAGGAGAAGCTCGGCGTCGGCCCGCGCGTCGACAGCCCGGCCACCCCGCCGCCCGCCGCTCCGGTGACCGCCGCGTCCGGCCGTGGTTCCGGTCCGGCTCCGGCGGCCGCCGCGTCCGGTCGCGGTTCCAAGGCGGCCACTCCCAAGCCGGGTGACGCCTGATTCGGGCTGAACGATGATGATGGGAGCCGACCTCGGTCCGCCCGGTGAGGTCGGGCCGAGAGACTGGGGTGCCTGGCCCGACGAGCCCCAGGTCGGCTCGCCGGGCAGAAGCGGGCGGGGGCGGGGCGATGGTCTCCCCGCTTCCGAGGGGGAGGCCGCAGGTCCTGCCGGTGGCGAGCCGCGAAGCCGGAAGGGACGTGGCTCCCGGCGTGGTGGGCGACGGTCCGGGGGCGGTTCCCCGGGCGCCCTTCCTGACGGACCGGTCGAGGAATCTCCCGCGAGGAAGGGAGCCGGGGCCGATCCGCAGGCGGTGGCGCGGGCGATCTGCCTGCGGCTGTTGACGATGGCGCCGCGCACCCGAGCTCAGCTCGCGGAGGCGCTGCGCAAGCGTGAGGTGCCCCAGGAGGCGGCGGACGCCGTGCTGGAGCGCTTCTCCGAGGTCGGGCTCATCGACGACGAGGCGTTCGCCGCGGCATGGGTGAGCTCTCGCCATGCCGGGCGGGGGCTTGCCAGAAAGGCCCTTGCCTCCGAGCTCCGGCACCGGGGGGTGGCCGAGGAGACCGTGAAGGACGCGATGGAGCAGCTCGACCCCGAGCAGGAGGCGGAGACCGCCCGTGGCCTCGTGCGGCGCAAGCTCTCCTCGACCCGCGGCCTGGACCCAGCGGTCAGGACCCGCAGGCTGGCCGGCATGCTCGCCCGGAAGGGATACGGCCCTGGCCTGGCGTTTCGCGTTATCCGCGAAGTGCTGGAGGATGATGAGGCAGAAACAGCGCCATTCACGGAAGATTCGGGCTATCCCCTCGACTAGCTCAAAGCAGCCTGACGCCAGGTCTTTGCTTGCTCGTTACCTCTCTGACGCTTAATCTCAACGGCAGTGAGGAGTTACTCCGCGCAGTGCGGATTGTCATAGCGGTGTAATACGGACAAGCAGGCTTGGCGGATGAGGGCGAGAGAGCGGGCCGGCGGGAAAAGCCGGTGAGTGATCCCTCTGGGCTCACTTCTGTCCCGACAGCGCCGTCTCTTGAGCTTTCCGTGCCGTGCGTGTGACCCCTCGTGTGCTTGATATTTGCGACGCGAGGAAGGTGAGGCGCGCATGGATCCGGTCGTGGTCGTCATATTGGCAGTGGCGGTTGTGGCTCTTGTCGTGATGACAGCCGTGCTGGTCGTGTTGCTGCGTCGCATCGGAGGAGCCGGGCCCAGGGGCCTCACCTCGGAGCAGGAGGCCGAGGTCTCGGCCCAGCTGGAGGAGGCCAGGCGTGAGGCCGCCGGTATCCGGGCGAAGGCCCAGGACGACGCCGGAGAGCTCCTGCGCAAATCGGAGTCGGCGGTCGAGGCGGCGGCCGAGATGCGCAAGGAGGTCGAGGCCGAGGGCAAGGTGCTGAAATACGAGCTCAAGGAACTCCGGGCAGACCTCGAACGCAGGGAGAACCGGCTGGCCGAGCGGGAGCAGCGCCTCGACGATGAGGCCAGGCGCCAGGCCGACCGGGCCCGCAAGCTCGCCGAGACGGAGACCGAGCTGGCCGATCGCCGCGAGGATCTCGAACGGGTGGCCGAGGAGCGCAAGGCCATCCTGGAGCGGGTGTCCGGGCTCACCGGCGACCAGGCCAGAACCGAGCTGGTCCGGGAGATCGAGAATCAGGCCAAGCGCGAGGCGGCCCTGATCGTCAGGGAGATCGAGAGCGAGGCACGCAAGGAGGGCGAGAAGCGCGCCACCAAGATCGTTACATTGGCGGTCCAGCGGGTGGCCACCGAGCAGACCGCCGAGTCCGTCGTGAGCGTCCTGCACCTGCCGGGTGACGAGATGAAGGGGCGCATCATCGGCCGCGAGGGCCGTAACATCCGTGCCTTCGAGTCGACCACCGGAGTCAACCTGATCATCGACGACACGCCGGAAGCCGTGTTGCTGTCGTGCTTCGACCCGGTCCGCCGCGAGACCGCGCGGCTGACCCTGGAGAAACTCGTCCTCGACGGCCGCATCCATCCGCAGCGCATCGAGGAGGCCCACGAGCGCAGCAAGGCCGAGGTCCAGGAGCTGTGCGTGCGGGCGGGGGAGGACGCCCTGGTGGAGCTCGCCATCACCGACATGCACCCCGAGCTGGTCACCCTCCTCGGCCAGCTCCGCTACCGCACCTCCTACGGTCAGAACGTGCTCGGCCACCTCATCGAGTCCGCCCACATCGCCGGCATCATGGCGGCCGAGCTGCGGCTCGACACGACGCTGCTCAAGCGCTGCACGCTCCTGCACGACATCGGCAAGGCCCTCACCCACGAGGTCGAGGGCAGCCACGCGCTCATCGGCGCCGAGATCGCCAGGCGGTACGGCGAGCACGAGGACGTGGTCCACGCCATCGAGGCCCACCACAACGAGGTCGAGGTCAAGACCGTCGAGGCCGTCCTCACCCAGGCCGCCGACGCGATCAGCGGCGGCCGTCCGGGCGCCCGCCGAGAGTCGCTGGAGGCCTACGTCAAGCGGCTGGAGCGCCTGGAGGAGATCGCCGCCTCCTATGAGGGGGTCGAGAAGGTCTTCGCCATGCAGGCGGGCCGTGAGATCAGGGTCATGGTCAAGCCGGGCTCGGTCGATGACATCCAGGCTCAGGTGATCGCCCGCGACGTCGCCAAGCAGGTCGAGGAGGAGCTCACCTACCCCGGTCAGATCCGCATCACGGTCGTCCGTGAGTCCCGGGCCACCGAGTTCGCCCGCTGACCGGCCCGGCACTCGAAAGGTCGCCCGCCGGACGGAGACTCGTGCCGGGGGCGGGTGGCCGCAGGTGAGCGTTCAGACGTGGAAGATCTGCTGGTAGAAGGCGAGCTCGGTGGCCAGCGCCGCGCTGCGGGTCTCGGCGCGGCGGAAGCCGTGGGCCTCGCCCTCGAACGTGAGGTAGGTGCAGGGAATGCCACGCTCGGCGAGGGCGTCGACGAAGGCCTGCGACTGCTCAGGGGGGACCACGGGGTCGGAGAGGCCCTGCAGGAGCAGCATCGGGCAGCTCACCCCGGCCACCTGGCCGAGAGGCTCGCGCGAGGCGTACAGAACAGGATCTTCCGGGCCGATCAGCCATTCGATGTAGCGTGACTCGAAGTCGTGGGTGGTCGCGCTGAACGTGGCGAGCGAGCTTATGCCGTAGTAGGAGACGCCCCCGGCGAACGCGTCGGACGTGCAGCAGGCCGCCATGACCGTCCAGCCGCCCGCGCTGCCGCCCCGGATCGCGATCCGCGCCGGGTCGGCCAGTCCCTCCGCGGCCAGCCATTCGGCCGCGGCGATCGAGTCCTCGACGTCGACCACGCCCCACTGGCCGCGCAGCCGCTCGCGGTAGGCGCGGCCGTAGCCGGTGGAACCGCCGTAGTTGACGTCGATCACCCCGATGCCCCTGCTGGTGAAGAACGCCTTCTCCAGGTCGAGCGCTCCGACGCTGTGCCCGGTCGGCCCGCCATGCACGAACACGACGTACGGCGGGGGGCCCTCGCCGCGCGCCGAGGGGTTGGACGGCGGGTAGAGGAACGCGTGCACCTCGCGCCCGAACCGGCTCTCGAACTCCACGGTTCTGGGGAGTGGCAGGTAGGCGGGGTCGGGCAGCTCGTTGATGTCCCTGCGCAGTTCCTGCGCGCCGCCGGTCACCGTGTCGACCCGGACGATCGAGCGGGACAGCGCCGGGCCGTACCCGATACCGACCAGGGCGTGCCCGTCGGTGGCCAGCACCGGATCCCAGCCGTCGTAGGGCACGTCCAGGTCGCTCAGCAGGCCGCTGTCCGGGTCGAAGACGCCCAGCCGCAGACCGCCCAGCCCGTGCAGGACCGCGAGGCTGCCGTCGGCCATCAGCGCGTACGGTGTCGCGCCGAGCTGCCACAGCGGGCCCGCGAACTCCTCCTCCGCCGGGTAGAGCGCCCGGGTCGCGGTGCCGTATATCCCGACCAGATAGAGGTTCCACCAGCCGGACCAGTCGGAGATCGCGTAGAGGTGCCGCTCGTCACGCCACTGCGGGGCGAGCACCGACTCGGAGATGCCCCCCTTGACCTTCCAGGAGGTGCCGTCGGCCAGCCGGCAGACCCGCAGCTCGGTACCGTTCCACGGCATCTGGGGATGGTTCCAGCAGATGAAGGCCAGGTGCTCGCCGTCGGGGGAGACGGTGGGGGAGGCGTAGAAGTCGTGCCCGCTGATCCGCTCGCGGGGCTCGACCTCGCCGGAGAGGGGGATCGACACGATCGACCGGCTCACCTCGCCGTCGTCGTGCCGCTCCCTGACGCACCAGACCTGACCGTCGTGGACGAGGAGGTCCGCGTAGCGCAGGGCGGCGGGCTGCTCGGGCTCGGGTGTGAGCGGCCGGGGCTCGCCATCGGTGGGCAGCAGGTAGAGCCGCTGGTCTGTGAAGTTCGTGAACACCAGGCCCTCGCCGGGCACCACCGCGTACGACCGCCCGCCGTACTCGTGGACCCTGGTCCTCGCGCTCCACGGCGCGCTCAGCAACTCGCGCCGCGTGCCGTCCGCGCTCTGGTGCACGATGGTGGTCCGCCCGCCCTCGGCGGGACGGTCCTCGGTCCACCAGACCTCCTCGCCGAGCACCGTCGGGAACCCGAGGCGCAGCCCGGAGCGGGCGACGTCGGAAGTGGAGATCGGCGAGGGCCAGGTGGCGTACGGCAGGATGGCCTGCTCGGGGGACATGGCGCAATCCTGCCCGATAACCCGCTCCGTGTCGCCGGTATCACGCTCGCGTCACCAGAGATATGCCGTCGGCGGCTGGCGCGAGCCGCAGGATCGGGGGGGAATGAGGGGGGTTGAGGTAGTTGATCCGACCTCTTTCACAGGCCGGATCACCTGCCGCGGAGCACCCGGCCCGACATGGGAGGAGGGCGGCCACCGGACCCGGTGACCGCCCTCGACCGCTGTGGTTTCTACGGCGCCGGATTTCCCGGGCCGCCCTCGACCGCGGTCGGTGAGTCGGGCCGGGCGATCGGCTGCGCCGCCGTCTTCCTGCTGCGACGGCTCCGCACCTCCAGCCAGGTGGCGACGGTGCCCACCATCACGTTGATGATGATGTAGATGATCGCGATGACGATCACCGCAGGAATGATGTTGTTGAAGTTGGAGGGCAGCACGCGCGCCCCCGCGTTCAGCAGGTCCTCGAACGACACGATGAAGCCCAGGGCGGTGTCCTTCAGCAGCACCACCAGCTGCGCGACGATGGCCGGCATCATCACGGTGACAGCCTGCGGCAGCAGGATCATCCGCATCACCTGACCGGGACGCAGGCCGACCGCCAGCGCGGCCTCCCGCTGTCCCCGGGGGATCGACAGGATGCCCGCCCGCACGATCTCCGCCAGCACCGAGCCGTTGTACAGGACCAGGCCGACGACCACCGCGGTGAACGGCGTCACGGTGAGCCCGAAGACCGCGCTCCCGCCGAACATCACCGCGAAGATCATGATCAGCAGCGGGATCGCCCTGAAGAACTCGACCACCGCACCCGCCGCGAGGCGGATCCAGGCCCGTTCCGAGAGCCGGCCGATGCCGAAGACGAAGCCGAACGGCACCGCGATCACGGCGGCGACCGCGGCCGCGCTGAGCGTGTTCAGCAGGCCGGGCAGGATCAGGTTGAGCCACACGTCGCCGCGCAGGAACGGCGTCCACATCTCGGCGCTGAGCTGGTTCTTCTCGTCGAGCTTGGTCACCATCACGTACACCGCGAACAGCGTGGCGGCGATGACCAGCACGGTGAGCACGGTGTTGCGGATCCTGGCCCTGGGGCCGGGAATGTCGTACAGGACGCTGACGCGCTCGGAGCTCTGGGCGCGCCCGCGCGCCGGGCGCCGGGTGCGCTCGGTGGTCACCGCGGTCATCGGACCACCGCCAGACGCTTGGCCAGCCAGCCGAACAGCAGCCCGGTCGGCAGGGTCAGGATCAGGAAGCCCAGCGCGAACCCGGCGAAGATCTGCACGACCGCGTCGCCGTGCGCCTCGAAGAGCGTTTTCATCGTCAGGGACGCCTCTCCGACCCCGATGGCGGCGGCGATCGTGGTGTTCTTGGTCAGCGCGATCAGGATGCTGCCCAGCGGGGCGATCACCGCGCGGAACGCCTGGGGCAGCACGATCAGCCTCAGGTTCTGGCTGAAGGTGAGCCCGATGGCGCGGGCCGCCTCGGCCTGGCCGACCGGCACCGTGTTGATCCCGGCCCTGATCGCCTCACAGACGAACGCCGCGGTGTAGGCGGACAGGCCGATGATGGAGAGCCACATGTAGTTGGTGGACAAACTCGTGGAGAACGAGACGTCCAGGACCAGGCCGAGGCCCAGCCCGCAGAACACGATCACCAGGGTCAGCGGGGTGTTCCGCAGGACGTTCACGTACGTCGTGCCGATTCCGCGCAGCACAGGTAACGGGCTGACCCGCATCCCCGCGAGGATCGTCCCGAGCACGAGCGCCACCAGCCCACTGGCGAGGGTGAGCCGGATCGTCAGCCAGAAAGCGCCCAGAATGACCGGGAATTCATCGAAGAGTGCCTGCACTCGTCCCTCCAGTGGTCACCGGCCGGGGCGTCCGCGCGCCCCGGCCGAGATGTGACCGGTCAGTAGCGATCGACAGCCGGCGGGGTGGTGAAGAACTTCCCGAACTCCCCGAAGTTGGCGTCGACGGCCTTCTTCCAACTGCCGTCCTGGAACATCTTCTCCACCGCCGCGTTGACCTTCTCGCGGGTCTCCTTGTCCTCCAGCTTCAGGCCGATGCCGTACTTCTCCTCGGAGAAGGGCTGGCCGACGAGGCGGAACTTGCCGGGGGACTGGGCGGCGAAGCCGGCCAGGATCGTCGCGTCCGTGGAGATCGCGTCAACCTGCTTGTTCTCCAGCAGCGGCAGGCAGGCGCCGTAGCCCTGCTGCTCGGTGAGGAACTGGCTCTTCCACTCGTCGCCGAACTTCTCGACCAGGCGCGCGGGAGAGGACGAGCCCTGAGCGCCGCAGACCTTCTTGGTCTTGAGGTCCTCGACACTGCTGATCGTGGTGTCGTCCGCCCGGGTCAGGATGTCCTGGCCGGTGACCAGGTACGGGCCGGCGAAGGAGACCTTCTTCTTGCGGTCGTCGGTGATCGAGTAGGTCGCGATCACCGCGTTGACCTGGCCCTGCTGGATGAAGGACTCACGGTTGGCCGAGATGGCCTCCTTGAACTCAATCTTGTCGTCGGCGTAGCCGAGCTCCTTGGCGACATACCTGGCCACGTCGACGTCGAAACCCTTGAAGGAGCCGTCGGGCTGCTTCTGCCCGAGGCCGGGCTGGTCGACCTTGATGCCCACGACGAACTTGTCGCTTCCACTGCCGCCGTCACCGCACGCGGTCAGGCCGGCCATCGCCGCGGCGGCTGCGATCACCACGGCTCCAATACGACGTACACGCATTCTTGCTACCTCGTCTTTCCTCAGGGTTGAACAGAGCCGTCAGTGAGTGAGGATCTTGGAAAGGAAGTCCTTGGCCCGGTCGGTCCGGGCGTTGGTGAAGAACTCCTCGGGGGTGTTCTCCTCCACGATCTGGCCCTCGGCCATGAAGACCACGCGGTCGGCCGCGCGGCGGGCGAAGCCCATCTCGTGGGTGACGACCATCATCGTCATGCCCTCCTGGGCAAGGCTGATCATGACGTCGAGCACCTCCTGGACCATCTCGGGATCCAGCGCCGAGGTCGGCTCGTCGAACAGGATCATCTTCGGGTCCATGGCCAGGGCGCGGGCGATGGCCACGCGCTGCTGCTGGCCTCCGGAGAGCTGTGCGGGGTATTTCGACGCCTGCGCGCCGATGCCCACCCGCTCCAGCAGCTCCATGCCCCGCCGCTCGGCGTCGGCCCTGGCGATGCCGCGGACCTTGATCGGCCCGAGCGTGACGTTCTCCAGGATCGTCTTGTGGGCGAACAGGTTGAAGGACTGGAACACCATTCCCACCTCGGACCTGAGCTTGGCCAGTGCCTTGCCCTCGGCGGCGAGCGGCTGCCCGTCGAAGGTGATGGTCCCCTGGTCGATCGTCTCCAGCCGGTTGATCGTCCGGCAGAGGGTCGACTTGCCGCCCCCCGAGGGGCCGATGACGACGAGGACCTCACCACGAGAGATCGTCAGGTTGATGTCCCGAAGGACGTGCAGGCTGCCGAAGTGCTTGTTGACGCCTTCGAGCACCACCAAAGGAGTCTTGTCCCCGTTCTCCGTCATGGTGGATAACGTAATTCTGTAAAGGGCACCCCGTGCTAACCCTGCGGTACCGATCAGATCACGGCCTGCTTACCTTCTGGTCATCGGCGGACGGTGACGTGCCCGTTACCCTGAGTCGGGCCGATGGCGGGCCGTACCCGAAGGTTCGGCGGAGCGCCTACCCTTGTCGTGAGATGACTGCCACCGTGGAGAGCGCCCGCACGTACGAGGTCCGTACCTATGGGTGCCAGATGAACGTGCACGACTCCGAGCGTCTGTCGGGTCTGCTGGAAGACGCCGGATACGTTCCGGCGGCCCAGGGGGAGACGGCCGACGTGGTCGTGTTCAACACCTGTGCCGTACGGGAGAACGCCGACAACAAGCTCTACGGCAACCTCGGGCACCTGCGCCCCTCGAAGGTCGGCAATCCCGGCATGCAGATCGCCGTGGGCGGCTGCCTGGCGCAGAAGGACCAGGGAGAGATCGTCCGCAGGGCGCCCTGGGTGGACGTGGTGTTCGGCACCCACAACATCGGCTCGCTGCCGGTGCTGCTCGAGCGCGCGCGCGTCCAGCAGGAGGCCCAGGTCGAGATCAAGGAATCCCTGGAGACCTTCCCGAGCACGTTGCCGACCAAGCGCGAGTCCGCCTACGCCGCCTGGGTGTCGGTCTCCGTGGGCTGCAACAACACCTGCACGTTCTGTATCGTGCCCGCCCTGCGCGGCAAGGAGAAGGACCGCCGCCCCGGCGACATCCTCAACGAGGTCCGCACCCTGGTCGACCAGGGCGTGCTGGAGATCACCCTCCTCGGCCAGAACGTCAACACCTACGGTGTGGAGTTCGGAGACAGGCTGGCCTTCGGCAAGCTGCTGCGGGCCTGCGGCGAGATCGAGGGGCTGGAGCGGGTCCGCTTCACCAGCCCGCACCCGGCGGCGTTCACCGACGACGTCATCGCGGCCATGGCCGAGACGCCTAATGTGATGCACCAGCTCCACATGCCGCTGCAGTCGGGCTCCGACCGGGTCCTCAAGGCGATGCGCCGCTCCTACCGGGCCGAGCGCTACCTCGGCATCATCGAGCGGGTCCGCGCCGCCATGCCCGACGCGGCCATCTCCACGGACATCATCGTGGGCTTCCCCGGCGAGACCGAGGAGGACTTCCAGGGCACCCTCGACGTGGTGCGCGAGTCGCGGTTCGCCAATGCCTTCACCTTCCAGTACTCCATCAGGCCGGGCACCCCTGCCGCCACCATGGACCACCAGATCCCCAAGGAGGTCGTGCAGGAGCGCTACGAGCGACTCGTCGCCCTGCAGACCGAGATCTCCTGGGCGGAGAACAAGAAGCAGGTCGGCCGGACCCTCGACGTGCTGGTGGCCGAGGGCGAGGGTCGCAAGGACGAGGCGACCAGGCGCATGTCGGGGCGGGCCCCCGACAACCGCCTGGTGCACTTCACCCCGGGGGCCGAGGTCCCGCGCCCCGGCGACGTGGTGAGCGCCGAGGTCACCTACGCGGCGCCGCACCACCTGGTGGCCGACGGTCCCGCCCTGAGGCTCCGCCGTACCCGCGCGGGCGATGCCTGGGAGGCCCGCCAGGGTGCCCCGGCGGGCTCCGGCTCCGGTGTCATGCTCGGCATGCCCTCGATCGGCCGCCCGGCTCCGCTCCCGGACATCTCGGGCTGCTCCGCCACCTGAGGTCCCGCACGAGGCTTCGGGTACGCCTCCGCTGAGATTTTTTCCGGACGGATCTCCCCGGGACGTCCCTTGCGGAGGTGGCTCTTCCGGGGGGACGTACGCTCATGATCGAATAGTGGGAATCCCCTGCGGGAGCGGGGATTTCGGCGCTGTCACCTTCCCTGCCAGGGCATACGCGGACGATGACATCGTGAGTCCTCTAAGGGACGATATTTCGTGATTCATTTGTGATTGGTGTGTGAGCATTTCCCCACTGTGGTTACTGTGGTTCGGCACCCTTCGGAAACCGAGGAGGTTTCCCCCCGAGAACCGCAGGGAGTTTTCCCCATGCATGTCCCTCCATCTCCGGGCGGTCCCGGAGAAACAGAGATCCTTACCGGTCCCGCCGGTGAGCCCGGCAAACCACGCAGGTCCCGCAGATCCCAGCGGAGAAGCGGCCCGGCCATAGCCGTCTTCTCCGTCCTCGCCGCCGCCCTCCTGGGCGGGGGCGTCGTCTTCGCCGTCGTGAACGGCGGCCAGGACGACCCTGGAGCGCCGCCGCCAAGGGCGCCGGAGAGCGCCCAGGAGGCCGCCCAGAACCCCGAGCCTGACCAGAACGCGCCGCAGGAGGAGAAGCAGAAGCCGGAGAAGGAGTCGAACACCGCCTCCGGCGGCGATGACACCTCCACCGGAGGCGCGGGTACCGACGCGGGCACGGGCACCGACCGGACGGGCCAGAACGAGTCGGGAGCCGATTCGGCCGCAGGGAAACCCGCGGCGGACAAGCCGTCGCAGCAGCAGAGCAGTCCCCAGAAGCCACCGGAGGTTCCGGACGACCCCCGTGCCGACGGCGCCACCGGCTACGTGCACCCCCAGGGCCCGAGCGGCGGCTGACACGGGGCCGACAGCCGTGCCTCCTGCCTCCGCGCGGCTTTCGGTCATGAGCGGGACGCCGGGGCGCGCTGAGCGAATCACCGTGCCCCGGCGCTCTTTCCCGGGGCGGCTCCCCGGGAGGACTCGGTTAGTCTGGCCGGGTGCTTGTCGCCGCGGCCGTGTGCCCGCACCCCCCGCTGCTGCTCCCCGAACTGGCCGGAGCGGCGGCTGTGGAACTCGACGATCTCAGGGCGGCCTGCGCGGCCGCGCTCGGCGCGTTGCGTGATGCCGGAGCCGACACGATCGTGGTGGTCGGCGGCGCGGACCGGACCGTCACGTATGGCGCGGACGCCGCGGGAAGCCTCGCTCCCTGGGGCGTCGACGTGCGAAGCGGCGCGGGGGAGCCCGTCCTGCCACTGTCGCTGTCGGTCGGCCGCTGGCTCCTCGACAGGGAGCACCTGACCGCCTCGGCATTTCATGCGATCTCCTTCGACGCGCCCCCGGCGGAGTGCGCGGCCCTGGGCGAGCGGCTGGCGGCCACGGCCGGTCGCGTGGCGATGCTCGTCATGGCCGACGGCTCGGCCTGCCTCACCGAGAAGTCCCCCGGTTATCTGGACTCGCGTGCCGAGCCGTACAACAGGGCGATCGCCCTGGCGCTGGCCCGCGCCGAGATCCCGCCGCTCGACCCCGGAGAGGCCGCCGAGCTGTGGGTCGCCGGCCGTGCGGCCCTGCAGGTCCTGGGCGGCTGCGGCAGCGCCCTGCGCGGAGAGCTCCTCTATGACGACGCGCCCTACGGCGTCGGCTACTTCGCCGCCCGCTGGACGGAACGGACGGCCCCGCCGACGGACTGACGTGCGAGATGGCAACGAACAGGTAGGCCGCAGTGGTCACGGTGACGGATGGGCGCCGTGCCCGAGGTGACGGGGATGTGAGGTCGATGGTGGGAACCGTGGCGTTCGGGAGTGTCGCGACGCAGTTGGGGGACATGGTCGTCGCGGTGACCGAGGAGGGGGTGGTGAGCGTGGGCTGGGGTGACCCGGCGGCGTTCAGGACCCGCGCGCTTGAGCGGCTGAGGCTGGACGAGGTGGACGATCCAGGCAGGACCGCCGGGGTGCTCGCCGAGCTGGGCGACTATTACGAGGGCAGGCTGAAGGTCTTCGGCGTGCCGGTGGACTGGCGGCTGACCTCGCCGGTGCAGCGCAGGGTGCTCGGCACGCTGTACGAAACGGTGCCGTATGGCAAGACGGTGACCTACGGGGAACTGGCGGCCCGGAGCGGGACGGGCGTTCCGGCGCGGGCCATCGGGTCGATCATGGGAGCCAACCCGATCCCCGTCATCGTGCCGTGCCACCGGGTGGTCGCCGGAAACGGCCTCGGCGGGTTCAGCGGGGGCGAAGGCGTGGAGTCGAAGCGGTGGCTGCTGACCCTGGAAGGCTATCTGCAGCCGACGCTCGACTGGGACTGACCGGGATCGGGATCCGCTCCATCGTGCGGCCGGCGCCTACGGGCCGTAGGCCGGAGGCGTGTCGGGCCGGCCGGTCTGACCGGGATCGGGCGCGGCGCCGCCCTGGCCGGTGCCGGGTGTCGTGCCCGGCTGATCGTCGATCTTGTCAGCCATCTCCCTTGCCTTCTGCGCGGCAGTGCTGATCTGCTGGTCGTGCTTCCCTCCGGTCTTCTCCCTGGCGATCTGCTCCGCCTTGTCGATGCCCTTCTTGACGAGTTCCTCGGTCTTGGCATCGCCGCCCAGCAT
This sequence comes from Streptosporangium sp. NPDC006013, assembly GCF_040614275.1. Taxonomy (NCBI): domain Bacteria; kingdom Bacillati; phylum Actinomycetota; class Actinomycetes; order Streptosporangiales; family Streptosporangiaceae; genus Streptosporangium; species Streptosporangium sp. NPDC006013. Next base: position 2,722 of record NZ_JBEXUE010000203.1, on the reverse strand, counting down.
GTTCTTGACCTTGTCGAAGATGGACATGATGTCCCCCAATCCCGATGCACGGGATGCATCGCCTCTCCCCCATACCCAGCGAGTTGGCAGAATTACCCCGTGCCTCAGCTACCCGTCATAGCCGTCGTCGGCCCGACCGCCGCCGGAAAGTCCGATCTGGCCGTGGATCTCGCCCTCGAACTGGGGGGCGAGGTGATAAACGCCGACTCGATGCAGCTTTACCAAGGTATGGACATCGGGACGGCGAAACTCTCCATGGAGGAGCGGCGGGGGGTTCCCCACCACCTGCTGGACATCTGGGACGTGACCAGAACCGCCAGCGTGGCCGAGTACCAGTCGCTGGTCCGGCCGCTGATCGACGACCTGCGGGCCAAGGAGGTGGTGCCGATCCTGGTGGGCGGGTCCGGGCTGTACGTGCGGGCCGCCCTGGACGACCTGGAGTTCCCCGGTACCGACCCGCGGGTCCGTGCCCTGCTGGAGGCCGAGCTCGACCTGCACGGCCCCGCCCCGCTGTACGAGCGGCTCCGCGAGCGCGACCCCAAGGCGGCCGAGACGATCCTGCCGAGCAACGGCCGCAGGATCGTCCGCGCACTGGAGGTCATCGAGATCTCCGGGCGGCCGTTCTCGGCCACGATGCCGTCGTACGACGCCGTCTACGACAGCGTTCAGCTGGGGGTGGAGGTGCCGAGGGCGGTGCTGGACGCCCGGGTCGAGGCGCGGGTCGAGCGCATGTGGCGGGCCGGGCTGGTGGACGAGGTCAGGGAGCTCGCCGCACATGGGCTCGCCGGAGGCCGCACGGCCAGTCGTGCCCTCGGGTACGCGCAGGTGCTGCGCTTCCTCGGCGGTGAGTGCACCGAGGAGGAGGCGAAGGAGGAGACGGTACGGGCGACGCGCAGGTTCGTCCGCCGTCAGGAGTCGTGGTTCCGTCGCGACCCCCGGGTGATCTGGCTCCCCCAGCAGGAACCCGAGCTGCTGGGACGCGCGCTAGCCGCGATTCGCGGCTGACCGCGCTGACCTTCCCGGCGCTGACCTTCCCGGCCGGGCGGGACCGGGAACCACGCCGAACCGGCCTGACCCGCTCTGACGCGCCGGCCGGCGATCCGGCGGTTCCCCGGCCGATGCGCCGGAGGACGGGCCGTTCCCCGGGGCGACGGGGGCGGACGCGGGCCTGGATAGAGTTGGGGCATGCGATTCGCGAAGGGGCACGGCACCGAGAACGACTTCGTCATCCTTCCCGACCCGGACGGTGAGCTGGAGCTGCCCGCGACACTCGTGGCGGCGCTGTGCGACCGGCGCGCCGGGATCGGCGCGGACGGCGTGCTACGGGTGACGCGGACGAAGCTCAGCCCGGAGGTGTCCGGCCAGGCCGGCGAGGCTGAGTGGTTCATGGACTATCGCAATGCCGACGGCGGCATCGCCGAGATGTGCGGCAACGGGATGCGGGTCTTCGCCCGTTACCTGGTCGACGAGGGGCTCGCCGCGCCAGGGGAGTTCGGCGTCGCGACACGCACGGGGGTCAGGCGCGTACGGCTGGCGGAGACGGGGGACGTGACCGTCGACATGGGCCCGCCCCGGGTGCTGGGGTCGAGCCGCGCGATCGTCGCGGGCCACGAGTACGAAGGCATCCACGTCGACATGGGAAACCCCCACCTGGCCTGCGTCATCGGCGACCCGGTGGCCCAGCTCGACCTGAGCCACCAGCCCGCGTTCGATCCCGAGGTGTTCCCCTCCGGAGTCAACATCGAGCTGCTCAATCCGGTGGGTCCGCGCCGGGTCGTCATGCGGGTCTTCGAGCGCGGTTCCGGTGAGACGCGCTCCTGCGGCACCGGCGCGGTCGCCTCGGCCGTGGCCGCCGCGCGACTGGCCGGTGAGACCAGTGGCACCTGGGCGGTCGAGGTGCTCGGCGGCACCGTCACCGTCACCCTGGACGAGCGGACCAGCTACCTGGCGGGGCCCGCCGTCCTCGTCGCGTCCGGTGAGATCACGCTCTGACCCGCGCGGCACCGTCGCGGGCGCGTCGGGTCCGGTGAGGTCACGCTCCAAGTCGTGCGGGCGGAAGCCGTAACGCCGCCCCTCTGGACCGTGCGGGATCGCCAAGTCGTTTGGGGCATGCTTCCCGACCTGGCAGACTGACGTCTCATGGACGTGGACATCTGGGCCTGGGTGGGCGACACCCAGCGGCAACTGCATGAAGCAGGTAACACCGGTCTGGCTATGGCGATCGGAGATGTGCCCGCGCAGGCGCTGGAAGGCCGATACGCGCAGCTCGACGTGCTCGCGCCCGCGATCGCGCAGCAGGCGGAGAACCTGCAGATGCCCTGGCTGGAGTTCTACGCCCGCTACTGGCATCTGATCGGCCGTATCGGCGACCGCGCGCAGGGGGCGGTCGCGATCGCCGACGCCGAGGCACTGGTCGAGTTCACCAGGCGCGAGGACGTTCGCGAATGCCCGGCCGCGCCCGGTGCCGTCGTGGCGCTGGCCCTCGCCCAGGCGAACGCCGACGGCCCCGGTTACGCCGCCGAGCGGCTGGCCGCGCTCTCGGCACTGGAGGTCGAGCCCGGCTCGCTGGCCTTCGCCTCCGTCGCCGAGCACTATGTCGCGGCGCTTCTCGACGCGGGGCGCGTCGAGCACGTTCCGGGCGTCAAGGCCGTGGCCGCGGTCGTCCCCACCGGCTACGTCTGGGGTTCCTTCACCTCGGACGGCCGGGACGGCGCCGCCTGGA
>NZ_JBEXUE010000202.1:0-17068 GCF_040614275.1 Streptosporangium sp. NPDC006013 | reverse complement strand
CCGAGGCGATGAGGAGGCCCACCGGGTGGGACAGGTCGAACCCGTAGCTCGGGGTGCCCAGGATGATGCCCGGGGTGCTCAGCCCGTGCACCAGGAAGGATCCGGCACTGCTCAGGAAGACCAGCGAGACCAGGAGCAGGCGTGCGTCCGCCCGCCTGGCCGACGCCTCGCTGATCATGAGGCCCAGAACCAGGTTGATCCCGGCGACAATGATGATCAACCAGAAATGACTGGGATTGTCCTGCAGGACGATGTTCAGGTCGGGCTGGGCCAGCAGCAGCCAGAGTCCGAGCATCGGCAGTGCCAGATGCAACGCCCACACCAGGGTGCGGACCGGCTGGGTCGCGGGCGGCAGGTACGGTTCCCGCTCGGAACGGTCTTGTGGGGCCGTGTCCGTCGGGTTGATGGTCGGCACGGTGGCCTCCGTGTCTGGAGAACCCGGTTGGTTCCCTGTGTTGTTCGTCCACGCCCAGCGGGCGGGTTCCCCCGAACGGCCCGATTATCCCGCACGCGGCCGCTGTCGGCAGGCATCCGGACATCTGTGCTTCCGAGATCAAAGCGTGATGTTTCACGAGTCAACCATTGGAACGGTTGAACCGTGTACTACGTGTATCTCTCCCATCACACCAGACTCTGGTGTCGCAGAAAGGAAGCCCAGTGGCTATCAAGTTGCCGGGCGGACGCACGCTCGCCGTCGTGACCGTTGGTGTGCTCGCCGGAACGTTGTTCACCGCGAGCGGCAGTGCCGTAGCCGCGTCGGCGGGCGCGGAGATCCACGCGTGTGTCCACAAGCAGACGCGCTACGCCCGCATCGTCAATGCGACGGCCAAGTGCAAGCCCACCGAGATCCGGATCAGATGGGGCCAGGAGAGCGAGGGCCAGCAGGGCGTCGCCACCGCCGGACCGCAGGGACCGCAGGGACCGCGCGGTGCGCAGGGTCTCAAGGGCGACACCGGTTCGCAGGGTCCGCAGGGGCTGCGCGGTCTCCCCGGCAAGGACGGCGCCACCGGTCCGCAGGGCCCCAAGGGCGACACAGGTGCTCAGGGTCCGAAGGGCGAGGACGGCAAGGACGGCGCCCCCGGGGCGAAGGGCGCCGACGGCAAGGACGGTGCCACCGGTCCGCAGGGGCCGAAGGGTGACACCGGCCCGCAGGGTCCCAAGGGTCACACCGGTCTGCAGGGTCCCAAGGGAGACACCGGTCCCAGAGGTCTGCAGGGCAACAAGGGCGACGACGGTAAGGACGGCCGGAACGGCTACAACGGCAAGGACGGTAAGGACGGTCTCCCCGGCAAGCCCGGTGCCGATGGCAACGACGGCGCCAGGGGCCCTGCGGGTCCGGCCGGTCCCGCGGGTCCCGCGGGTCCCGCGGGTAAGGACGGCACCGGCGCCAAGCCCACCATCACCACCGTCACCGACTCCTTCAGCTTCGGCGGTCAGGGCGGAAGCGAGACCGTGAGCTGCGGTGCGGGCAAGGTCGTCACGGGTGGCGGCTTCAGCAGCAGCCCCGGTGGCGGTGGCGGCAGCTCTTCCGGTCAGATCTACACGAGCGCGCCCAGCGGCTCCTCCAGCTGGACCGTGAGCGGCAAGAACTCCAGCGGCACCGTCTACGCGCTCTGCATGGGCTGATCCCCGACTGAGCACGACAACGCGACAGAGGGCCTCCCGGATGGCTGCCGGGGGGCCTTCTCCCTTGTCGGGGGCCTTCTTCCAGGGGCGGCGGTTTCAAGGGGCCCTCTCCCAGGCTGGAGACGGACCCGACCGGATGCCGTGCGAAGCACGGAAAACGAAAAGGGGGTACGGCTCATGCGAGCCGTACCCCCTCCGTGATGCCTGAGGATCAGCCGAAGATGCCCGGCAGGGTGGAGACGTGGGTCTGGCGGAGCTCGGTGACCGGGATGTCCAGCACGCCCTTGATGCTCAGCGAGTCACCACCGGTGGTGCCCAGGCCGTAGCAGGGCACCTCGTGGGCCGCGCACAGCTTCGCGAAGGTGTCGAACGACTCGGGCCTGACGGTCACCAGCGCGCGGGCCGACGACTCGCTGAACAGCTCGACGAACGCGTCGTCGCCGGTCAGGGAGACCGCGCAGCCGATGCCCTGGGCGAGGCAGGCCTCGGCGAGGGCGATGGCCAGCCCGCCGTCGGACAGGTCGTGGGAGCCGGTCAGCAGTCCCTGCGAGGCGGCCGTGGTCAGGACGAGAGCCAGGTCGCGTTCCGAGGCCAGCCGTGCCTTGGGCGGCAGGCCGCCCAGGTGGCCGTGGGCCACGTGCGCCCACTCCGAGCCGCCGAACTCCGCCTCGGTCTCGCCGAGCAGCACGATCCGGTCGCCGTCACCGGTGAAACCGGACCGTACCCGGGTGGCCACGTCGTCGATGACACCGAGCACGCCGACGACCGGCGTCGGGTGGATCGGGACGGATCCCGTCTGGTTGTAGAACGAGACGTTTCCGCCGGTCACCGGGACGCCGAGGGTCTTGCAGGCGTCGGCCAGGCCGCGCACGGCCTCGGCGAACTGCCACATGACCTCGGGGTCCTCGGGGGAGCCGAAGTTGAGGCAGTTGGTCACCGCCAGCGGCGTCGCGCCGGTGGTGGCCACGTTCCGGTACGCCTCGGCGAGGGCGAGCTGGGCCCCCGCGTACGGGTCGAGGCGGGCGTAGCGGCCGTTGCCGTCGGTGGCCAGCGCGATTCCGCGCGTCGTCTCCTCGGCGCCGGGCATGGCCTCGCTGATCCGCAGCACGCCCGCGTCGGCGGGCTGGGCCAGCACGGTGTTGCCGCGGACGTAGCGGTCGTACTGGGAGGTGACCCACTCCTTGGACGCCAGGTTCGGTGAGCCGAGAAGCTCCAGCAGCGCCGCGCGCAGGTCGGTGGGGCGGGCGAGGCGCTTGGGAGTGTCGCTGTTCAGCGCGATCTGGCCGGCCGGCTCCTGGAACGGCCGCTCGTAGACCGGGCCCTCGTCGGCCGCGGTGCCCGGCGGGATGTCGACGATGGTCTCGCCGTGCCAGGTCATCACGAGGCGGCCTCCATCGGTGACCTCGCCGATCACGGTCGCGGGGATGTCCCACTTCGCGCAGATCGCCATGAAGGCATCGATGTCGTCGGGTGTGACGACCGCCATCATGCGCTCCTGCGACTCGCTCATCAGGATCTCCTCGGGCCGCAGCGAGGGATCGCGCAGCGGCACCAGGTCGAGCCTGACGTTCATGCCACCGGTGCCCTTGGCGGCGAGCTCGGTGGTCGCGCAGGAGACACCGGCGGCGCCGAGGTCCTGGATGCCGACGACCACGTCCGCCTGGTAGAGCTCCAGGCAGCACTCGATCAGCAGCTTCTCCATGAAGGGGTCGCCGACCTGGACGCTGGGGCGCTTGGCGTGCGAGGAGTCCTCGAAGGTGGCCGAGGCCAGCACGGACGCGCCGCCGATGCCGTCGGGGCCGGTCAGCGCGCCGAACAGGACCACCTTGTTGCCCGGTCCGGGGGCCACCGCGAGCTTGATCTGGTCCTTGCGGAGCAGGCCCACGCAGAGGGCGTTGACCAGCGGGTTGCCGATGTAGCAGGGGTCGAAGACGACCTCGCCGCCGATGTTGGGCAGGCCCAGGCAGTTGCCGTAGTGGCTGATGCCCTCGACCACGCCGGGCAGCACCCGCCGGGTGTCGTGGGCGTCGGCGCCGCCGAAGCGGAGCGCGTCCATCACCGCGACCGGCCGGGCGCCCATCGACATGATGTCGCGGACGATGCCGCCGACGCCGGTCGCCGCGCCCTGGTGGGGCTCGACGTAGGACGGGTGGTTGTGCGACTCGATCTTGAAGGTGGCGGCCCAGCCGTCACCGATGTCCACGACCCCGGCGTTCTCCCCCATGCCGACGAGCAGAGCCGCCGACTTGGGGGCCTTGGTGCCGAACTGGCGCAGGTGCACCTTGGACGACTTGTAGGAGCAGTGCTCGCTCCACATGACGCTGTAGATGGCCAGCTCGGAGCCGGTGGGACGGCGGCCGAGGATCTCGCGGACCCGCTCGTACTCCTCGACCTTCATACCCAGCTCGGCGTACGGCTGACGCTCGCCGGGGGTCTCCTCGGCCCGCTTGACGGTGTCGAGACTCATGCGTTCACCAGCTTCTTCAGGATCGAGGAGAAGAAGGCGCGCCCGTCGGTGCTCGGGGCGCCGGTGAGGTCCTCGACGGCGTGCTCGGGGTGCGGCATGAGACCGACGATGTTGCCGGCCTCGTTGCGGATGCCCGCGATGTCGTTCAGGGAGCCGTTGGGGTTGCCACCCGTGTAGCGGAAGACGACCTGGCCGCCCGCCTCCAGCGCGCCCAGGGTCGCCTCGTCGGCGACGTAGCGGCCCTCTCCGTGCTTGATCGGCAGCACGATCTCCTGGCCCTCGGTGAAGTCGGAGGTCCAGGGGGTGGTGTTGCTCTCGACCCGGATGCCCTGGTCGCGGCAGATGTAGTGCAGCCCGGCGTTGCGCATCAGCGCCCCGGGCAGCAGGTGGGCCTCGCAGAGGATCTGGAAGCCGTTGCAGGTGCCGAGCACGGGTAGCCCGGCCCTGGCGGCGGGGATCAGCTCCTCCATCAGCGGGGCGAACCTGGAGATGGCCCCGCAGCGCAGGTAGTCCCCGTAGGAGAACCCGCCGGGCAGGAAGACCGCGTCCACCCCCTTGAGATCGGGATCCGCGTGCCACAGCGGCACGGCTTCGCCACCCGCGTGGCGCACGGCGCGGGCCGCGTCCTGATCGTCAAGAGTTCCTGGAAAAGTGACGACGCCCACGCGGGCAGCACTCATGGCAACGTTCCCCTCCGCAAACGGACGCCGCGCCGGCGTCTCTTACATCGGACGTCGGTCTGCGGCGGTGTGTCCAGGCTATCCGCTCCGGACAAGCGGTCATACGCGGAGTGCCGGATCACGCAACCGGGCAGCCCGGATGGGCGTCTTCCGGCCCGTACGGGGCCGGGGAGAGCCGGATTCCCGGTGGGCGGGGCTATACGGCGGCGAGCACCCGGTCGCGGGAGAAGGCGGCGTCGTCATCCCAGTCCAGGTGCTTGCGCAGGTGCACGACGGTGCCCCTGCCCGGGGTGATGTCGAAGGAGATCTCGTCCACCACCGCCTGCATGATGAGCAGGCCCCTGCCGTTCTCGACGTCGGCCGACGGGTAGTGCTCCGGCACTCCGACGAGACCCTGGCCCCGGTCGATGATGCGGACGTCGCAGCGGCCGTGGCCGATGGCGGTCTCGACCTCGTAGCGGTTGGCCGGACCCCCGTGCCGCACGGCGTTGGCGCACGCCTCGGTCACCGCGAGCAGGATGTCGGAGACGCAGTCCTCGGTGACGCCGAGTGAGCGCAGGGAGTCGCCGAGCGCCCTGCGGACCATCGGGATGCCGATGGCCTGTCGTGGCAGAGCCAGCGAGAACTCCATGTCCACCGGTTTCCTCCCGGGGTCAGACGTCACCTCGTGAAGGCTTCCCTGCAGAATCCGGGCTAACCGCAAAATAACCGTAATGTTATTGACTAGTGGTCAAGCCGTGGGATTGCTCCGCCCATATTGCCGGATATAGCTGGATCTGGGCGGTTGATCTGCGTGGAGTGACGGCCTAGGACTCGACGGTGACGGTGTAGTCCTCGATCACCGTGTTGGCGAGCAGGGTTTCGGCCATTTTCCGGACGTCCGAAAGTGCCGCCTCGTCGGCGGGCCCATCGACCTCCACCTCGAACCGCTTGCCCTGCCGTACCGCTGAGACACCGGAGAAGCCGAGCCGCGGCAGCGCGCGGGCGATCGCCTGCCCCTGCGCGTCGAGAATCTCGGGCTTCAGCATGACGTCGACGATGACGCGCGCCACGATGTTCCTCCTGGTTGCGACGGGGACGGTTCGGCGCCTCAAGAGTAACCGGCTCCGGCCGTGCTCAGGCGCGGGGGCCGGACCCGCGCCACGCGGACGAAACGGGCGGGTGAAAGGGAGCGCGCGGGGAACGGGGAGCATATGGACGCCGAGGTAGGGCTTGCGCACACGTATGTGACCTCTGCCACGATGGCCACAAGCGCGTACGAACCACCATCAGACGGGTCGAACGCGTCGCGAATCGGCCGGACAGCGGTGGCGAACCCATCCAGACGGCCCCTAGCACACAGGAGTGGCACGTGACAGCCGACGCCTCTCGTGGTGCGGAAGCACCCCCGGAGCTCATTCAACTGCTGACCCCGGAAGGAGAACGGGTCGAGCATCCCGACTACGACATCGATCTGACCCCCGAGGAGATTCGAGGTCTCTACCGGGACCTGACCCTGGTCCGCCGCGTCGACCTGGAGGCCGTGGCCCTGCAACGCCAGGGCGAACTGGGTCTGTGGGCATCGCTGCTCGGGCAGGAGGCCGCGCAGATCGGCTCCGGCCGGGCGCTGACCGAGGCCGACATGGCATTCCCGACCTACCGCGAGCACGGGGTGGCCTGGTGCAGGGGCGTCGACCCGGTGAACCTGCTCGGCATGTTCCGCGGCGTCAACCACGGAGGGTGGGACCCCGCGGAGCACAACTTCCACCTCTACACCATCGTGATCGGCAGCCAGACCCTGCACGCGGTCGGCTACGCCATGGGCATCCAGCGCGACGGTGCCGAGGCCGCCTCGATCGTCTACTTCGGCGACGGCGCCACCTCCCAGGGTGATGTGAACGAGGCCTTCATCTGGGCCTCCGTGTTCAACGCGCCGGTGGTGTTCTTCTGCCAGAACAACCAGTGGGCCATCTCCGAGCCGCTGGAGAAGCAGACCCGCATCCCGCTGTACCGCAGGGCCAGCGGGTTCGGGTTCCCCGGTGTCCGGGTCGACGGCAACGACGTCTTCGCCTGTCTGGCCGTCACCCGGAAGGCGCTGGCCGAGGCCAGGTCGGGGCAGGGGCCCGTGCTGATCGAGGCGTTCACCTACCGGATGGGCGCCCACACCACCTCCGACGACCCGACCCGCTACCGGGTGGCCGCCGAGTTGGAGGGATGGAAGCTCAAGGACCCGATCGAGCGGGTCAGGGCCTACATGTTCAAGAACCAGATCGCCGACCAGGGCTTCTTCGACGCGATCGACGCGGAGGCCGACGAGCTCGGACGGGACGTCCGCAAGCGCTGCCTCGCGCTGCCCGACCCCGAACCGCTGGCCATCTTCGACCATGTCTACGCCGAGCCGCACTCCCTGATGGACGCCGAGCGCGCGGAGTTCGCCACCTACCTTGAGGGGTTCGAGGCATGACCATTCTCACGCTGGCCAAGGCGCTCAACGAGGGCATGCGCAAGGCCATGGAGGACGACTCCAAGGTCCTCGTCATGGGCGAGGACGTGGGCAAGCTCGGCGGTGTGTTCCGGGTGACCGACGGCCTGCAGAAGGACTTCGGCGAGCAGCGGGTCATCGACACCCCGCTGGCCGAGTCGGGCATCATCGGGACGGCCATCGGCCTCGCACTCCGGGGCTACCGCCCGGTCTGCGAGATCCAGTTCGACGGATTCGTCTTTCCCGCGGCCGACCAGATCATCACGCAGCTCGCCAAGATGCCGTTGCGCTCGCTGGGCAAGCTGAGACTGCCGGTGGTCGTCCGGATCCCCTGCGGCGGCGGCATCGGCGCGGTGGAGCACCACAGCGAGTCGCCCGAGGCGTACTTCACGCACACCGCGGGCCTGCGCGTCGTGGCCTGCTCCAACCCGGCCGACGGCTACGCCATGATCCAGCAGGCGATCCGCTGCGAGGACCCCGTCGTCTTCTTCGAGCCCAAGCGGCGCTACTGGGAGAAGGCCGAGGTGGATGTCGACTCCTCGGACTGGACCCCCTTCGACGAGGCCAAGGTGGTACGGCAGGGCACGGACGCCACCCTGCTCGCGTACGGGCCGATGGTGAAGACCTGTCTGGAGGCCGCGAAGGCGGCCGAGGACGACGGCCGGTCCCTGGAGGTCGTGGACCTGCGCTCGCTCAATCCGCTCGACGTCCCGAAGATCACGGAGTCGGTGCGCAGGACCGGGCGCTGCATCGTGGTGCACGAGGCGCCCGTCTACAACGGCTTCGGCGCGGAGATCGCCGCCCGCGTCACCGAGGAGTGCTTCTACAACCTGCAGTCCCCGGTCCTGAGGGTCGGAGGGCCCTCCACTCCCTATCCGCCCTCGCGGCTTGAGGACCACTACCTGCCCGATCTGGACAGGGTCCTGCACGCCGTCGACCGCGCGTTCGCGTTCTAGGGGAGGGCTGAGATGAAGGAGTTCAGGCTCCCCGACGTGGGAGAGGGACTGACCGAGGCGGAGATCGTCCGCTGGCACGTGAAGGTCGGAGACCCGGTCAAGGTCAACCAGACCATCGTGGAGATCGAGACCGCCAAGGCGGTCGTCGAGTTGCCCTGCCCGTTCGAGGGCGTCGTGGCGGCCCTGATGGCGGACGAGGGCGAGACCGTGGACGTCGGCAGGCCGATCATCTCGGTGGACGACGGTGCCGGTCCCGCTCCCGTCGCGGAGCGGCCGGCGGCCCTGGCCGACGCCGCCGCCGACATGGTGCCCGCGCCACCCGCCGAGGTGCGGCAGCCGGTGCTGGTGGGCTACGGCGTCAAGCCGGGCGCGGCCAAGCGCCGCTCCCGCAAACCGTCGCCGTCCGGCACCTCTCCCACCGGCGGCTCCCTTGCCGGTACGGCCACCGGGTTGCGGTCGCCCGAGGCGGTGCCGTCCGGTGTGCAGGAGGGCGGCGTCGGCACGGCCGCACCGCCCACGAGCGCCGCGGTGCTGGCGAAGCCCCCGGTGCGGAAGCTGGCCAGGGATCTGGGTATCGACCTGACCGCTCTCACCGGGACCGGCCCGCACGGCTCGATCACCAGGGACGACGTCCAGGCCGTGGTCGGCGCCGCGACGCGGGAGACGGCCAGGCCGTGGTCGGCGGCTGTGACGCGGGAGGCGGAGGACGAGGAGCGGATCCCGATCAGGGGGGTGCGCAAGGCGACCGCGCAGGCCATGGTGGCCTCCGCGTTCACGGCGCCGCACGTGACGGAGTTCCTCCAGGTGGACATGACGGAGACCATGGACGCGGTCCGGCGCCTCCGGGAGTTGCCCGACTTCGCCGAGGTCAAGGTCTCGCCGCTGCTCCTGGTCGCCAAGGCCGTGCTCGTCGCCGCCCGCCGCCACCCGATGATCAACTCTGCCTGGGACGAGGCGCGTCAGGAGATCGTGGTCAAGCACCGCGTCAACCTGGGCATCGCCGCGGCCACCCCGCGCGGCCTGCTCGTCCCCAACGTCAAGGACGCCCACCTGCTGTCGCTACCCGCTCTGGCCGGCGCCCTCGGCGCTCTCGCCGAGACCGCCAGAGCGGGCCGCACCCAGCCCGCGGACATGGCCGGGGGCACGATCACGATCACCAATGTGGGCGTCTTCGGGGTGGACTCGGGCACCCCGATCCTCAACCCCGGCGAATCGGCGATCCTGGCCTTCGGCCAGGTCAGGGATATGCCGTGGGTGGTGGACGGGCAGGTCGTGCCGCGTAAGGTCTGCACGCTCGCGGTCTCGTTCGACCACCGGGTGGTGGACGGGGAGATCGGCTCGCTGTTCCTGCGCGACGTCGGCGCCATGCTTGAGGACCCTCTCCGGATGCTCGCCTGGGGATGATCCGGTGATTCCGGAGCCGGTTTCATGACAGAGCGGTGATTCGCCTGCCGGGTAAATCCGGCAGGCGAATCGCTAAACATGACGGCCGGGCCTGCCAATTGGTGTTACGGGAAATGGGCGAGGGCTCCGGGACGGCCCTCCCGGCCGCTGCGACGCCGTGCGGGCCGCCGCCCCGGCGATAATCGGGAAACCTCTTTTTGTCCCCTGTGGATCAGGGTTTATGGTGCGTATCCCCAGCTCGGGCAAGCGGTCGGGCTGCCGCGTGAAACTTTTGTCAGGCTTTGCTCTCGATACGTTTTACGGCCTTTCTGAATTGGTTGTTAAAACATCTTTAATGCGCGTTGATATGGGGTGTTTGTCTGGGTATGGGTGCTAGTGTCGTGGTTGATAAGCGCGACAGGCTCAGCACGAAGGGGGAAGCCATGACTTTCAAGCAGCTCTTCCCGTCCAGCCAGTACGTGACCTGGGGTGGATGTTGCTGCCGACGCCGCCGCCGCTGCGGATGTGGGTGTGGTGGCGGCGGGTGGTGGTGGTAACCAGATCCGGTGCTAGCAGAAACAAATGAGAGCCGGCGGGTCAACCGCCGGCTCTCATTCTCAGAGTCGCTCTCGCCCAACGGGGCGAGGGCAGCGGTGCGTCGTCCTCCCACGGCGCCGACGGTCTCCATCCGCAGGACCTTCCGGGAGTTCTGGCCGTACACCCGCGGCCTCCGCCGGCTGCTCGTGGCCGGTGGCGTGCTCGCCATCGTCGCGGCCGTCTGCGAGGTCGCCGCGATCGGCCTGTTCGGCTTCATCACCGACGAGGTGCTCAGCAAGCAGAACCTGGGCGCCTTCTGGCTCCCCGCGGCGGCCTGGCTGGGCCTCGCGGCCGTCGCGGGGCTGGTCTCCTTCGTGGGTTCCTACCTCACGGCCCTGGGCGGTGAGCGCTTCCTGCTGAGGCTGCGAGACAGGGTGTTCGAGCACATCCAGACGCTCACGCCCGACTTCTTCGACAACCGCCGCCTGGGTGACCTGATGGCCAGGCTCACCGACGACATCGAGGCCATCGAGGAACTCGTCGCTTCCGGCCTGGTCAAGCTCTTCACCACGCTCGCCAGCGTCGTCTTCTTCGCCGGTGCGGCCTTCTACATCCGGTGGGACCTGGCACTGCTGACGTTCCTGCTGGCCCCGGCCTTCCTGCTGGTCTCCAAGGTCTTCGCGGGCAGGTTCAGGACCGTGTCGGCGCGCGAGCGGCTCAGCAACGGGACCATGAACAGCGTCATCGAGGAGAGCCTGTCCAACCAGGCGCTCGTCCAGTCCTACAACCGCCAGGGCACCGAGGCCGGGCGACTGCACGCGGAGGGGAGCACCTGGATGCGGGCCAACGTGGCACAGGCGTGGCTGTCCTCCCTGTACGGGCCCGTCGTGCAGGTGATCGAGACCATCTGTCTGATCGCCATCCTCGGGTTCGGCGCGTGGGAGATCTCCGCGGGGCGCCTCACCATCGGCGGACTGCTCGCCTTCGCCGCCTACCTCGCCTACCTCTACCCGGCGGTGCAGAGCCTGGGGCAGATCGCCCTCACCGTCTCCGAGGCGGCGGCGGGCTCCGACCGGGTCATCGAGATCCTGCAGGCCCGGCCGGCCGTCACCGACCGCGAGGCCCCCGTCCATCTGGGGCGTGGCCGTGGCCGCATCGAGTTCCAGGGCGTCGGCTTCACCTACCCGAACAGGAGGAGGCCGACGTTGCGCGACATGTCCTTCGTCGTCGAGCCCGGGGAACTGGTCGTGTGCACCGGGCCGAGCGGGGTGGGCAAGTCCACGCTCGCGAAGCTCCTGCTCCGCTTCTACGATCCCACCGCCGGGCGCATCCTGCTCGACGGAACCGACATCCGGGATCTGTCGCGCGAGTCGCTCCGTGACAACGTCACCATCCTGCAGCAGGAGAACCTGCTCTTCTCGGGGACCGTACGCGACAACATCGCCTACGGCCGCCCCGGCGCGGACCTGGACGACATCGTCCGCGCCGCCGTCATGGCGGACGTCCACGACTTCGTCAACGCGCTTCCCCACAGGTACGACACGCCGATCGGGCAGCGTGGGCGACTGATGTCGGGCGGGCAGCGCCAGCGGATCGCCATCGCCAGGGCCATCCTGCGTGACGCCCCGGTGCTCGTCCTCGACGAGCCGATGACGGGGCTCGACGCGCTCACCGCGGAACGGATCATGGAGCCGCTCAAGAGGCTCATGGCCGGGCGCACGACCATCCTGATCACCCACGATCTCCGCTTCATTCCCGAGGCGGCACAGAAGATCGTGCTCGAAGCCGTGCCGCGGCCTTCCAGCCGGATAAGGATCAGCCGCCGTTCCGCACCGCGCCCGGTGTGAGCGCGGATCACCTCTCGACGGCGATTCAGGCCCCGGACGGGCCGCGACACCCGTCCGGGGCCCGCCGCCGCACATCCCCCGCCCCGCCCTGCCCCGCTCCGCGGGGCCGTTGCCGGTTTCGGTGACGCCTGGCCTTACGCTGGCCGGGCACCCAAACGAAGGGAAGATCATGTTCCGGCATGTCGTGCTGTTCACCTGGGCACAAGAGGCCACCGATGAGCAGAGGGGCAGGGTCGCGACGGAGCTCGGCAAGCTGCCCGAAGCCATCGCGGAGATCCGCTCCTACACCCTTGGCACGGACGCGGGCGTGAACCCGGGCAACCACCAGTTCGCGGTCGTCGCGGACTTCGACGGCGTCGACGACTACCTGGTCTACCGGGACCACCCGCTGCACCAGGCCGTGATCGCCGAGCACATCAAGCCGATCGTGGCCTCGCGGGCGGCGATCCAGTTCGAGCTCTAGGACCTGTCCCGCGGATCTTGCCGTGGCGAGGATCGGTCAGGTGGTGTCTCGCAAGGCGGAGGAGGGAGCCGCAGCGTGCTGCGGTGGCCGACGACAACGCGGCGAGGCGCCGCCGGGGCGACCGCAGTAGGCAAAGATCCAAGGGACGACTAGACCTCCGGTGGGTGGTTCTCGCGGTGCATCAGGCGGTCCTCGGACGTGTTCCCGCGCTTGGGGGCCATCATGATGCTCAGCACGACCCCGACGGCGCCGACGATCATGAAGATCAGGCCGATCACGTCGATGTGGACGGCCTCGCCGAGGACGGTGGGGTCGATGGCGAAGCGGAGGATGGCGCCAAGCGTGAGAAAGAAGATGCTGACCCCGACACCCATGAGTTCCTCCGGGTAAGGCTGCCTGCCAGGTAAAGGGAGAGTACGAGAAGGGTCATACCCTTTCGGGCGCGGTCACACCACTGAAAAGGACCTTGTCGGCGGCGGTGGGTCCCCGGGAGCCCAGCCACACCGGAACCCCCAGTGCCCCGGCCACCGCCGCGGGCCAGTCGTCGACACCGTCGGCGTAGTGCGGCCGGGCCGCCGACAGCCGCCCGGTCAGCCTGGCCTGCCCTTCGAGGTCACCCGCCGTGCCCACCGGCAGCTCGCCGATGTCGTACGACACGCACATCCGCGAGACCGGCGCGTCCAGGTGGGTGAGCGCGAGGGCGTCGGCCCCGCCCGCGACCGCCAGCGCGTAGCGGTGGGCCACCGCGTCGAAGTGACCGGTGCGGAAGGGCCCCTGCCAGGGACCGGTCCCGTTGTGCGCCTCGGGCAGCACCGGCGCCGCGGCCTCGGTGACCAGCGGTCCCGGGCCGTGCCTGGGCGTGTAGGTCCGCAGCACGCCCAGCCGTACGGCCGGCACCCCGTCGAGCAACTCCAGCGCGTTGGCGAAGGTCGTCGTGCTCCAGGTGGTGTACGGGTGGAAGCCGTGCCACTCGTCGAGCAGCACGCCCTGTGCCCCCTCGAAGATCACGGGCCGCCTGCGCAGCAGCGCGGTCGTGAAGGAGGAGCCGACCAGGATCACCCGCTCGGCGAACGCCCGGTAGGCGGCGACGCAGTCCTCGACGGGCGGCCCGGTCACCCCGAGCGCCTCGCGGAGCGCGTACAGCTTGCGGGTGAGCCGGGCCGGGTCCTCGCAGTCGCCGACGGTCGGCGCGAGCTCCGGGTGCTCCAGGGCGTAGGCCATGGTCTCGCCGACGCCCATTCCGCACGACCCGTGCCGGTCCTCGCCGCGTGCCAGCTCCCTGGCCTGCCCCGCCGCCACGTGGTACGGCGTGGCGAGCAGGGCGTCCCGGTCCACGGTGAGCAGGCGGAACGGGTCGGGAACGCCCAGCTCGCTCAGGTGGGCGGCCTCCCGGGCCAGCGAGAGCGGGTCTGTGACCATGAACCTGGACAGGTGGGTGGGCACGCCTCTGAGCGTGCCCGACCCGAACTGTGCGAACGTGTGGTGCCGTCCGTCGGGCAGCACGACGTTGTGGGCGGCCTGCCCACCCCCGTTGAACCTGACGACCGCCCCGATGGGTTCGCGGGTGCAGAGCCAGTCGATGATCGTGCCTTTGCCCGCGTCGCCGTAGCCGAGGTCTGTCACGATCATGTGTTCGCGCATGTGGTCCTCTGTTCGTGGTGGCGCCCTGCCCGGCGGTGAGTTCTCAGCGCCGGGCAGGGGCCGTTTCCCTTCGTGGTGGCACTCCCCGCCGCTTTCGCGGTGGCCGCCGCACGGCGGGGAGGTCTTCAGAGCCGCGTCACGCCGCTGTCGCCGCCCAGGTCGAGACCGTCGGCGACCACGAGCGTGCCGCGGTCGAGTTTGGCGAGGGCCCTGCCCACGGCGGTCCCGGCGGTCGAGCCGAGCTCGTCGAGGTCGTCCAGCCCCTCCCGCAGATCGATGGCGTCCTCGCCGAGACCGATGGTGAGCGCGATGGTCTCGCAGACGGCGTCGAGGTCGTCCAGCTCCAGCACGTTCTGGCCGAGCAGTTCGCGCCAGGCGGCCAGCACCCGGCCGTCCCCGGCGTGGCTCGCCCCCGCCGGGAGGATGTAGTAGACGTCGTAGACCCTGGTCAGCTCGGCGACGATCTCCCTGGTCGGGATGTCCTGCCGGAGCCGATCGCCGATGACCATCTCGACCTCGCGCCGCTTGACCTGCGGGTAGGGAAGTTCGTCGCCGATGATGAACAGGTAGCCCCTGCGCCCCCGCTTCTCGAAGCAGTCGATCGAGGTGTGCCTGGCCATGAAGTACATCGCCAGCTCGTACGACTCGCTCATCTGGCCGCCGCCCCCACCCTCCAGCAGGACCTTGCCCAGGTGCTCGTCCATCCGGTTGTCGGATTCGAACTGGCCGATCTGCAGCGGGGCCCGGTCGCAGGTGGCGTCGCCGATCGCGCCGAAGAGGATCTGCGGGTCGGTGGCGTAGCCCTTGCGGAGCAGCAGGCCGAGCAGGTCGGGCAGCTTGGTCTGGAGGGTGCGGGGCACCCCGCCCATCGAGCCGGTCACGTCGAACAGCACGGCCACCGCGAGGGAATCGGGGTGCTCGGCGGAGTCGCGGCTCTCGCGGTCCGCCACCCCGCGCGGGTCGAGGTCGGGGTGCGTGGCGCGGGCGCCGCTGTCGCTGTAGGCGAAGGCGCTTGAGCCCTTGGCCGCGCGGTAGCTCGCGGCGGCGGAGTAGACGTCGGTGGACCAGATTCCGCTTCCCACGGGGGATCTCCTCGGATCAGGGGTGGCACGTTCTCAAAGGTGCAGTGGCCGGTATTTCCTCGGCCCGTACAGGTCGTCGAGCAGGTCATCGAGTTCCCCCAGGAGCCGCCACGCGTCGCCGGGCGGGCTCAGCAGGCTTCCCCGGACGAAGCGCCTGATCGGAGTGGGGGCCTGGTCGCCCATGAGGGCGGCCACGGAGCGGGTGGCGAGGTGGATGTCGGTGGCGGGGGTGGCGGGTTTCCTGGCCAGGACCTCCGGCGGGTAGTCGTCGCGGTGCCTGGTCACCAGGGCGGTGAGCGGGGTGCCGAGCGGTACCGACTGGCTCCAGTCGACGAGCACCAGGCCGTGGTCGACCGGGTGGACGAGGACGTGGTGCCCGAACACCGCGCCGTGCACGACCCCCGCCCGATGGGCCGCGCCGACGGCCACCAGCAGCCGCCGCCAGATCCAGGCCACGTCCCTCGCGTCGAGCACCGGCCGCCGCCGCCTGACCTCGTCCAGGCTCACGAACCCGTCGGGTACCCGGCTGATCACGTTGGCCCGCCGCTCGACCCCGTCGCGACGGTGCCGGAACGAGTCCACCAGGCGTGGCACGTACGGCAGGAGCAGCGGGTCGCCGTCTCGCGCGATCGTCTCCAGGGCGTCCGCCTCGCGGCGCATGAGGTCGTTGTCCGCGTGGCTGCGCGGGAGCTTGAGCAGCGTGTCCGGACCACTCTCGTAGAGCACGGCCGAGGCGCCCCGCCGGAAGACGCCCCCGATCCGGTAGGTCCCCCGCCCGGTGGTGATCACCGTCTCCGCGGCCGGCCCCGGGGCCCCGCCGCGGGCCGCCCACAGCTCCGCCAGCCTGGCGAACGCCTCGGCGGCCTCGACTCCCGGCGCGAGGTCGGGGTGGAGCAGCCTCGCCAGCCTCCGGTACGACCGGTGCGGAGAGTCCCCGCCGAACAGGTCGTCGGGGGTACGGGCAGCGGTCACCAGCGCGATCGCCTCGGCCCTGGTCATCTGATCTGTTCCTCCCTGGCGGGTCGTAGCAGGGCGGGGTGCAGGAGTCGTGCGTCGCCGGCCCGGTAGAGCTTGGCCCGGGGGCCGCCCCTGGCCCCGCCGCTCTCGGTGGTCTCGCCGGTGCTCTCCACGAAACCGGGCACCGACAGGATCTTGCGGTGGAAGTTGCCCGCGTGCAGTGGCACGCCCCAGACCGTCTCGTAGACACCGCGCAGCTCGGAGATCGTGAACGTCTCACCGGCGAACGAGGTGGCCAGCGGGGTGTACTCCAGCTTGCCGCGTGCCCGCTCCAGCCCGTGCGCCAGGATGCGATCGTGGTCGAAGGCGAGCTCCGGCAGCTTGTCGACCGGCTGCCAGGCGGCGTCCGCCGCGTCCGTGCCCGCCCGGGGATCGGGCAGGTCGGGGGCGAACGCCAGGTAGGAGATCGACACGACCCTCATCCGCGGATCACGGTCGGGCGTCCCGTAGCTGGCGAGCTGCTCGATGTGGACTCGGTCCCCGAGGCCCGAGAGCCCCGTCTCCTCGGCCAGTTCCCGCGCCGCGGCCTGTGGCAGGTCCTCTCCCGGCCGGATGAACCCCCCCGGCAGCGCCCACCGCCCCGCATGGGGTTGCTCGCCCCGCCTGATGAGCAGAACGCGCAACCCGCCCCCGCGAATGGTGAGCGCCACCACGTCGACGGTCACCGCGACCGCCGGGTACACCCGCGGGTCGTAACCCGCCAGAAACTCGGACTCATCCATCACATGTCCTTCTCAAAGTGAGACAATCTCAGTATGAGAATAACAAAGGCCGGTGTCAACCCGCTCGCAACGGCGCGCTGTCTGGCCGGCCCCAGGCCCCGACGGCGCGGCGGGGACGCTGGTGGCCGTGGCCGGACGCGACTTCTGGAGCCTGTCGGCGGGTCTGGCCCTGCTCGGCGCCTCCTC
>NZ_JBEXUE010000201.1:0-17129 GCF_040614275.1 Streptosporangium sp. NPDC006013 | reverse complement strand
GGCGGTCAGGATGGGCCTGCTCGTCGACGACCTGCTGATGCTCGCCCGGATGGACCAGCAACGGCCGCTGGTCATGCGCCCGGTCGACCTGCCCAGTTTGGGGTGATCCGTGGGTGGCCATACCCTGAAAGGGACGTTTCTTTTCCAGGGGAAGGACCATCGGTGACCATCGTCCCGACGATCGGCGTGTTCGCGCTCCAAGGCGACGTGCGCGAGCACGTGCGCTCGCTGGAGGCGGTGGGTGCCAGAGCGGTCGCCGTACGGCGCCCCCACGAGCTGGAGGCGGTCGACGGCCTCGTCATCCCGGGCGGCGAGTCCACCACGATGTGGAAGCTCGCCGAGATCTTTGAGCTGCTCGAACCGCTCCGGATGCGGATCAAGGCCGGGATGCCCGCCTATGGCTCCTGCGCCGGCATGATCATGCTGGCGGACCGGATCGAGGGCGGCGTCGAGGGCCAGCAGACGATCGGCGGCATCGACATGGTCGTTCGGCGCAACGCCTTCGGCCGCCAGGTCGACTCCTTCGAGGCCGACGTCGACTTCGCCGGCCGCGGTGCCATGCGGGCGGTCTTCATCCGCGCACCCTGGGTGGAATCCGTGGGTTCGGGGGTCGAAGTGCTGGCGTTGGCCGAACCTGGAGATAGGATCGTCGCGGTCCGTCAAGGACCGCTGCTCGCCACATCCTTCCACCCGGAGATTACCGGGGATGTTGGTGTGCATTCATATTTCGCTGAGATGGTGAGGGAGCTCTAGGGGATGTCCGGCCACTCCAAATGGGCGACGACGAAGCACAAGAAGGCGGCGCTTGATTCCAAGCGCGGCAAGCTGTTCGCCAAGCTCATCAAGAACATCGAGGTCGCGGCACGGACGGGCGGCCCCGATCCGGACGGCAACCCGACGCTGTACGACGCCATCACCAAGGCGCGCAAGAGCTCGGTTCCGATCGACAACATCGAGCGCGCCCGCAAGCGCGGCGGCGGCCTGGAGGCCGGCGGCGCCGACTGGCAGACCATCATGTACGAGGGCTACGCCCCCGGCGGCGTCGCGGTGCTGATCGAGTGCCTCACCGACAACCGCAACCGCGCGGCTTCCGAGGTCCGTGTCGCGCTGACCCGCAACGGTGGTTCGCTGGCCGACCCGGGCTCGGTGTCCTACATGTTCAACCGCAAGGGCGTCGTGCTCGTCCCCAAGGGCGAGCTGGGTGAGGACGACGTGCTGACCGCGGTCCTCGACGCGGGTGCCGAGGAGGTCAACGACCTGGGCGACCAGTTCGAGGTCGTCTCCGAGGCCACCGACCTCGTCCCGGTCCGCAAGGCCCTGCAGGAGGCCGGGATCGACTACGACTCGGCCGAGTCCGGCTTCATGCCGACGATGAACGTCCCGCTCGACGAGGACGGCGCCCGCAAGGTCTTCAGGCTGATCGACGCCCTTGAGGACAGTGACGACGTACAGAACGTCTGGGCCAACTTCGACGTCTCCGACGAGGTCATGGAGAAGCTCGACGCGTGATCTCGCGCTTCGGCGTCCCCGCCGCGGAACTCCGGGCGGTGACCGCCCTCGCCGTGCCCCACGTGCTCGACCGCCGCTGACACTTCCCGCGGGCCCCGCGAGGGCCGTGCGCGACGTGCTCTCAGGCGGTAGAGTCTGGCACCGAACAGGTGTTCGGCGAGCGGAGGCGTGCCGGTGCGGTTGCCCGAACTGCGGGTCATGGGGGTCGATCCCGGGCTTACCCGATGCGGGCTCGGCGCCGTCGAGGGGAGGCCGGGCGCGCCGCTGAGCCTGGTCAAGGTCGGAGTGGTCCGCACCCCCGCCGACGACGAGATCGGCGCCCGGCTGGTGGCGATCGAGACCGGCATAGAGCAGTGGCTCGACGAGCTCGAACCCGACGCGGTGGCCGTGGAGCGGGTCTTCGCCCAGCACAACCTCAGGACCGTGATGGGCACCGCGCAGGCCTCCGCCGTGGCGATCCTGTGCGCCTCCCGCAGGGGGCTGCCGGTCGCCCTGCACACGCCGTCCGAGGTCAAGGCGGCGATCACCGGCAGCGGCACGGCCGACAAGCAGCAGGTCGGCACGATGGTGACCCGGCTGCTGCGGCTGGACGCCATGCCCAAGCCCGCCGACGCCGCCGACGCGCTCGCCCTCGCGATCTGCCACGTGTGGCGGGGCGGAGCCCAGAGCAGGCTGGCCGAGGCCGCCGCGAAGGCGGCGAGCGGCCCCGGCACGAGTGCGGCGGCCTACTTCCGCGGCCGGGGCAGGGCCGGATACCCGAGAGGAACCACGAAGTGATCGCCTCGGTACGAGGACAGGTGACCGCGATCGCCCCCGACGGGGCGGTCGTCGAGGTGGGCGGGGTGGGAGTGCTCGTGCACTGCACGCCGGGCACGCTGGCGACGCTCAGAACGGGGGAGGAGGCCCGGCTGGCCACCTCGCTGGTGGTCCGCGAGGAGTCGCTGACGCTGTTCGGCTTCGCCACCGACGACGAGCGCGGGATCTTCGAGATGCTGCAGACGGCCAGCGGGGTCGGCCCCAAGGTCGCGCTGGCGATGCTGGCCGTGCACACCCCCAACGCGCTCAGGATGGCCGTGGCCACCGCCGACGTCAAGGCGCTGACCAGGGTACCCGGGGTGGGCCCGAAGGGCGCCCAGCGGATCATCGTCGACCTCAAGGGCAAGCTCGGCACGCCTGAGGAGGCGGTCAACGCCGCGCTCAACGGCCGCGCCGCCGCGCCCGCCTGGCGCGATCAGGTCCACTCCGGCCTGGTCGGCCTGGGCTACTCGATACGGGACGCGGACGAGGCGGTCGCCGCCGTCGCGCCCCGGGCCGACGCCGAACTGGCCGAGGGCCGCACCCCGCAGGTGGCGGCGCTGCTCAAGGCGGCACTCAGCGCGCTGAGCACGCGATGAGAGGCTCGACGGGGAAGACGCGGCGGGGAGAGCGCGGGCGCCTCCGCCGTACGGTGAGCAGAGGTGGGGCGGCGTGAGTTTCGAACGGGATCTGGCGTCGCCGGACGCCGAGGGCGACGAGAGGAACATCGAGGCGGCGCTGCGGCCCAAGCGGCTGGAGGAGTTCATCGGGCAGGCACGGGTGCGCGAGCAGCTGTCCCTGGTGCTGCAGAGCGCGCTGCGGCGCAACCGGCCGCCGGACCACGTGCTGATGAGCGGCGGTCCCGGGCTGGGCAAGACGACCCTCTCCATGATCATCGCGACCGAGCTCTCCGTGCCGCTCCGGATCACCTCGGGGCCCGCGCTCGAGCGGGCCGGTGACCTCGCGGCGATCCTGTCGACCCTCTCGGAGGGCGAGGTGCTGTTCATCGACGAGATCCACCGCATGGCCAGGCCCGCCGAGGAGATGCTCTACCTCGCGATGGAGGACTTCCGCGTCGACATCGTGGTGGGCAAGGGGCCGGGGGCGACCGCGATCCCGCTGGAGATCGCCCCGTTCACCCTGGTCGGGGCCACCACCAGGGCCGGTATGCTCCCCGCGCCGCTGCGTGACCGCTTCGGCTTCGTCGCGCACATGGACTTCTACGGGGTCGCCGAGCTGGAGCAGGTGCTGCACCGCTCCTCGCGCCTGCTGGGCGTGACGCTGCCGGGCGACGCCGCCACCGAGATCGCCGGCCGCTCGCGGGGCACGCCCCGCATCGCCAACCGCCTGCTGCGCAGGGTCCGCGACTTCGCCGAGGTGCGCGCGGAAGGCATCGTCACCAGGGACGTCGCCTCCGCCGCGCTCAACCTCTACGAGGTCGACGCCGAGGGGCTCGACAGGCTCGACCGGGCGGTGCTCGGAGCGCTGCTGCGCAAGTTCGGCGGCGGCCCGGTGGGGCTGTCGACGCTGGCGGTAGCGGTGGGGGAGGAGCCGGAGACGGTCGAGGTGGTCGCCGAGCCGTTCCTGGTGCGGCAGGGCCTGCTGGCCCGCACCCCCCGTGGCCGGGTCGCGACCGCCGCGGCCTGGACCCACCTGGGGCTGGTGCCCCCGCCGGACGCCTTCGGCGCCTCGCTCCTCATCGATCTTGGGGATGATGCTGAGCAAATCTAGCGTTGTGCATCGGTAGGGGAGACGTACAAGCTTGATCACAGATGGATGACAAGTGTATCGAAATGGGAACTTCCCTGCGTGCCGAATCGTGACTTCGTTGCCGCGCTTCTAACAACTCGCCTAAACTCCGAGCCTTGGCTGGCTGTGTAGGCTGACGTGCTGAGCGGCGTGGTCGTATATGACGTCCGGTTTCACGCCGGTCATTCTCAAGAGAGGGAGCGGCCCTGTGGGCGGCAACTATTCAAGCCTGATCATGATCGCTCTCATGGTCGTGGTCTTCTACTTCCTGCTGATCCGACCGCAGCGCAAGCGGCAGCAGGAGCAGGTCAAGATGCAGAACAGCCTCGCGCCGGGCACCGGTGTCATGACCACGACGGGTCTTTTCGGGACCGTGGTGGCCATCGACGCCGACGACGTGATCCTGGAGATCGCCCCCGGTGTGGAGACTCGCTGGGTGAAAGCGGCGATCGGCCGCGTCCTGGTTCCCGTCGACGATGTGGAGGAGGATGTCAAGGCCGTCGACCACGACGTCGCGGAGACCGCCGAGCAGCAGAGCGAAGAGCGCGACTCGGCGAGCAAGAAACTGTGAGTAGGTTCACCACCAATCCCCTATAACCGAAAGTCGACCAGTGGCCCGACCGACCAGCGGCCAGAGCAGACCGGGGCGCATGCTCCTGGTGCTTCTGGCGATCATTCTCGCCATGGGAGGGGTGATGCTCCTCAACAAGGCGTACACCCCGGAATATGGCCTCGACCTCGCCGGCGGCACGACAGTGACGCTGCAGCCCATCACCCCGAACGGAAGCGCTCCCTCCCAGGAGAGTCTCGATCTGGCGGTGAACATCATCCGCGAGCGGGTGAACGGCAGCGGCATCTCCGACGCCGAGGTCGCCAAGTCCGGTGACAACATCGTCATCTCCGTCCCCGGAGTTGGCCAGGAGGAAGTCGTCAAGCTGGTCGGCACCACTGCGGAACTGCGGTTCCGCCAGGTGCTGGCGATCGGGGCCGGATCGCCTCCGCCCCCCGGGGAGCTGGCCACCCAGCCGCCGACGCCGTCCCCCTCGCCCGCCACCTCCGGGGGCAAGGGAACCAGGGCGCCCAAGCCCACCGAGTCCACGGTGCCGAAGCCGGCCGCGACAGCCGCCCCCGACACGAGCACCTCGCCCGCCGGGCGCGCCCTGTCGTCGGGGCTGCTCAAACCAAGCCCAGGAGCAAGCTCCGAGTCCTCTACGGAGCCTGCTCAACCCGGCGACCAGTCTTCCAAGCCGGGTGACGGCACCGCCGCGCCGACGGCCCCGCCGGCGGCGGCCGAGGACCCCATGGCGGGCGTCGACCCCACCGGGATCGACCCGGCGGCCCTCAAGGAGTTCCAGACGCTCGACTGCGCCAAGCAGACGAACCGAGGGGCACAGGACGCGCCGGACAAGCAGTACGTGGGCTGCAGCACCGACGGCAGCACCAAGTTCATCCTCGACAAGGCGGCCGTGACCGGCACCTCGATCGACAGCGCGTCCTCAGGCGTCGACCAGACCACCGGCGAGTGGCTCGTCCAGCTCTCCTTCAAGGGCCAGGGCCCCGACCAGTGGTCGAAGATCACCACCACCGCCTTCAACTCGCAGGCCCCCCGCAACCAGATCGCCATGGTCCTCGACGGCATGGTCATCTCCGCGCCGGTCATCCAGGAGCCGATCACCGGCGGCCGTGCGCAGATCTCCGGCAACTTCACCCAGGTGAGCGCCGACGAGCTGGCCAACCAGCTCAAGTACGGCGCGCTCCCGCTGAAGTTCGAGAAGAGCTCCATCGACGAGGTCTCCTCCACCCTGGGCGCCGACCAGTTGCGCGGCGGCCTCATCGCGGGCGCGATCGGCCTGCTGCTGGTCGTGATCTACTCGATGCTCTACTACCGGGGCCTGGGCGTCGTCTCGGTGCTGAGCCTCCTGGTGGCGTCGGTCGTGACCTACCAGTCGGTGGTGCTGCTCGGCGCGTTCGCCGGCTTCCGCCTCTCGTTGCCGCACATCATCGGCCTGATCGTCTCGATCGGTATCACCGCCGACTCGTTCATCGTCTACTTCGAGCGCATCCGTGACGAGATGAAGGAAGGCCGCCGCTCGCTGCGTACGGCGATCGAGGTCGCCTGGGTCCGGGCCCGGCGGACGATCCTCATCGCGGACGCCGTCATGTTCATCGCCGCCGTGGTGCTGTACTTCCTGGCGGTCGGCGGTGTGGCCGGGTTCGCCTTCGCGATGGGCCTGACCACGCTCATCGACATCGCGGTGGTGTTCATGTTCACCAAGCCGTTCGTCGCGATGCTGGCGAGGCTGAAGTTCTTCGCCAGGGGTCACAAGCTCTCCGGCCTCGACGCCGAACGCATGAGCGAGACCGTCACCGCTCCCAAGTCCGCTCCGCAGGAGGCCTGATGTCCGGCATCGCGCGCCGGCTGTACCGGGGCGAGGTCAACGTCGACTTCGTCGGCCGCAGGAAGCTCTGGTACAGCCTCTCCGTAATCCTGCTGGCGATCTCCATCGCCGGTCTGGTCTTCAACGGCCTCAACCTGGGCGTGGAGTTCAAGGGCGGATCCGTCTTCTCCTTCAAGGCCCCGGCGTCCGTCAACATCGAGCAGGTGCGCGGCACGTTCACCGAGGCCGGTGTGCACCAGGTCATCGCGCAGACGACCCAGAACGGCTGGCGGGTCACCACGGAGAGCCTCCCGGCCGATCAGGTCACCGCGGTCCAGAAGGCGGTGGCGGGCGAGTTCAAGCTGCCGCAGAACGAGGTCAACCTGCAGGTGATCGGTGCCTCCTGGGGCGGCCAGGTGGCCAACAAGGCCATCATCGGACTGATCGTCTTCATGCTGGCGATCATCCTGTACCTGACGATGGCCTTCGAGTGGAAGATGGCGCTGTCGGCCGTCGTGGCACTGCTGCACGACCTGGTGATCACCGCCGGCGTCTACGCCTGGTCCGGCTTCGAGGTCACCCCGGCGACCCTGCTGGGCTTCCTGACGATCCTCGGATACTCGCTGTACGACGCCGTCGTCGTCTTCGACATGATCAAGGAGGTCACCGCCAAGCTCGGCACGACCTCCAAGATGACCTACACCGAGGCCGCCAACAACGCGCTGAACCACACGCTGATCCGGTCGCTGAACACCACCCTGGTGGCGATCCTGCCGGTCGCGGCGATCCTCTTCATCGGCACCACGCTGTTCGGCGCCGGTACCCTGAAGGACCTGTCGCTGGCCCTGTTCGTCGGCATGATCGTCGGAACCTACTCCTCGCTGTGCGTCGCGACGCCACTGCTGGTCACGCTGAAGGAGCGCGAGCCGCGCTACCAGGCGATCGCCCGCAGGCTCGCCGCCCACGGGGGTGGCTCCGGGGGCAGGACGACGCGCCAGCCGGTCACCGCCGGAGCGTCCAACGGTACCGCCAACGGGGCCACCACCGTGGCCAACGGGGCCGCGGCCGGTGGCGACAAACGCAAGAAGAAGTAAGCTCCGAGCAGTTCGCGCCTCCGCTCCCTGCCCAGGGGGCGGAGGCGTTTTCCTTCCCCCTTTCCAAGGAGTGCCGACCATGACCGAGCTGAGCAGGCTGATCCTTGATCGCATCCGTGACGTGCCCGACTACCCGCAGCCCGGGGTGATGTTCAAGGACATCACCCCGCTGCTCGCCGACCCGGTGGCGTTCGGCGCGGTGACCAAGGCGCTCGCCGGGCTGTACGAGGTGGACAAGATCGTTGGAATCGAGGCGCGGGGATTCATCCTGGCCGCCCCGGTCGCCTGCCAGGCGGGCGCGGGCTTCGTCCCGGTACGGAAGAAAGGCAAACTGCCCTCTGAGACGCTTGAGGCGTCCTACGATCTGGAGTACGGCTCCGCCATCATCGAGGTTCACCGGGACGCCTTCACCCCCGGAGAGCGCGTCCTCATCGTCGACGACGTGCTCGCCACGGGAGGGACGGCGCGCGCGGCGGTGGAGCTGGTCCGCGAGGCGGGTGCCGAGGTCGTCGGTCTCGCCGTGCTCATGGAGCTGGCCTTCCTCAAGGGTCGCGAGCGCCTGACGGACGTCGAGTTGCACTCCCTCGTCGTCGTTTGATCGACCCGCGGACAAAAGCACACAACCCCGTCTGGATACACTGAGGGATCTGGACTCGAACGTGAGGAGTCTGAGTGCCCCGTGATGTGGTCGTCCCCGACACGACCGCCAACGGTGGCGGTCCCGAGATGGCCGTCCCAGCAGGCGACGCCGGCTCCGCCATGTCCGGAGCCGTCGAGGAGAAGCCGGCGGTAAGGCGAAGGCTCGCACGTTTTGGGGGGCAATGGGGTGGCGGCATGAATCCGGTTCTGGAGCCGCTGTTCCGCACGGTCCGCGCTACCCATCCGAAGGCGGACCTGCGGCTCATCGAGCGCGCCTACGACGTGGCGGCCTATCACCACCGCGACCAGAAGCGCAAAAGCGGTGACCCGTACATCACCCACCCGCTGGCGGTGGCGACGATCCTGGCCGAGCTCGGCACCGACGACGAGACGCTGTGCGCCGCGCTGCTGCACGACACCGTCGAGGACACCGCCTACGGCCTGGACGAGCTGCGCTCGGACTTCGGCGACAACATCGCACTGCTGGTCGACGGCGTCACCAAGCTCGACAAGGTCAAGTTCGGCGCCGCGGCCGAGGCCGAGACCGTACGCAAGATGGTCGTGGCGATGTCCCGGGACATCCGGGTGCTGGTGATCAAGCTCGCCGACCGGCTGCACAACATGCGCACCATGCGCTACCTGCCCGAGCACAAGCGGCACCAGAAGTCCCGCGAGACGCTGGAGATCTTCGCGCCGCTCGCCCACCGGCTGGGCATGAACACCATCAAGTGGGAGCTGGAGGACCTCGCGTTCGCCATGCTCTACCCCAAGCGCTACGACGAGATCGCCCGGATGGTCTCGGAACGGGCCCCGCGCAGGGACCTGTTCCTGCAGGAGGTCATCGAGAAGGTCTCCGGCGACCTGCGCGACGCCAAGATCCGCGCGGCCGTCAAGGGCCGCCCCAAGCACTACTACTCCGTCTACCAGAAGATGATCGCCAGGGACGTCGCCTTCGACGACATCTACGACCTGGTCGGCATCCGGGTGCTGGTCGACACGGTCCGCGACTGCTACGCGGCACTCGGAACGATTCACGCGCGATGGAACCCGGTGCCCGGCCGGTTCAAGGACTACATCGCGATGCCCAAGTTCAACATGTACCAGTCGCTGCACACCACGGTCATCGGCCCGGAGGGCAAGCCGGTGGAGCTGCAGATCCGTACCCACGGGATGCACCACAGGGCCGAGTACGGCGTGGCGGCGCACTGGAAGTACAAGGAGGACATGACCACCTCCGGTCCTCCGGGGGCGAAGCTGAAGCCCGCCAGCGACATGGCGTGGCTGCGCCAGCTCCTCGACTGGCAGAAGGAGACCGCCGACCCGGGGGAGTTCCTGGAGTCGCTCAGGTTCGACCTGTCGGTCTCGGAGGTCTACGTCTTCACGCCCCGGGGTCAGGTCATCGCCCTGCCCGAGAACGCGACGCCCGTCGACTTCGCCTACGCCGTGCACACCGAGGTGGGGCACCGTTGCATCGGAGCCAGGGTCAACGGCCGCCTGGTGCCCCTGGAGTCGCGGCTGGGCAACGGCGACACGGTGGAGATCTTCACCTCCAAGTCGCCCGACGCGGGCCCCTCGCGTGACTGGCTGAAGTTCGTCAAGTCGGGACGGGCCCGTAACAAGATCCGGCAGTGGTTCTCCAAGGAGCGCCGCGAGACCGCGATCGAGGCGGGCAAGGAGGCGATCGGCCGCGCCATGCGCAAGCAGGGCCTGCCGCTGCAGCGCCTGATGTCCGGAGAGTCCCTCCTGGCCCTCGCCAGGGATCTGCGCTACCCGGACGTCTCCGCGCTCTACGCGGCCGTGGGAGAGGGCCACATCGCCGCGCAGGCGGTCGTGCAGAAGCTCGTGACGTCCATCGGAGGAGTGGACGGCGCGGAAGAGGACATCGCCGAGGCCTCCGTGCCGACCAAGCTGCGCGGCCGTCCCCGGGGCAGTGGCGGTGCCGGAGTGGTCGTCGCGGGCGACTCCGACGTCTGGGTCCGCCTGTCGCGATGTTGCACTCCCGTGCCCGGCGATGAGATCGTCGGTTTCGTCACCCGCGGGCATGGCGTGTCGGTGCACCGCACCAACTGTCCCAACATGGATCAGCTCAAGTCCGAGCCCGACCGCCTGGTCGAGGTCGCCTGGTCCGCCGCGGACGACTCGGTGTTCCTGGTCGCGCTGCAGGTCGAGGCGCTCGACCGGCCGCGCCTGCTCTCCGACGTGACCCGCACGCTCTCCGACCAGCACGTCAACATCCTGTCGGCGTCGGTGACGACGTCCAGGGACAGGGTGGCGATCAGCAAGTTCACCTTCGAGATGGGCGACCCCAAGCATCTGGGTCACGTCCTGAAGGCCGTCCGCAACATCCAGGGCGTCTACGACGTCTACCGGGTCAGCGGCGCCGGTTCCTGAGCGTCGGGCGCCCTCGGATTCTCCGAGCAGGGGAGGCGCCGACGCCCTATCGCCGACGCCCCATCGCGAACGTCAGGGCCACGGAGGACGCTCCCCGGTCGGGAAGCCCTCCGCGGCCCTGTCGGTCCTTCAGATCGCGTCAGCCGCTCGCGAAAGGGGTCAGGAGAACTCGGCGAGCGTGCGCTCGGCCTCCTCCAGCCAGGAACGGCGGGCGGCCAGGGCCTCCTCGGTGTCCTTGACGTCCTTGTCCCTGCCCGCGTCCCTGGCCTTGGCCAGGCGGCCCTCCAGCTGCGCGATCGACTTGCGCAGCTGGTCGACCGTGTTCTGGGCGCGGGCGCGTGCCTCGGGGTTGGAGCGCTTCCACTCCGCCTCCTCGGCCTTGCGGACCGCGTCGTCGATCTTGCGCAGGCCACCCTCCAGCCGGTCGCGCTGCTCGCGCGGGACCGGGCCCGCGGCCTCCCAGCGCTCCAGGATGCCGCGCAGGGCGCTCCTGGCCGCACGGGCGTCGGTGACCGGGAGGATCTTCTCGGCCTCGGTCAGGAGTTGCTCCTTGACCTCGGCGTTGGCCGCCAGCGAGGCGTCGCGCTCGGCGAAGACGGCCGAACGCGCCTGGAAGAACTGGTCCTGGGCGCCCTTGAAACGGCCCCAGAGCTCGTCCTCGACCTCCCGGGAGGCCCGGCCTGCGGACTTCCACTCCTGCATCAGCTCGCGGTAGGCCGACGCGGTGGAACCCCAGTCGGTGGACGAGGCCAGCGCCTCGGCCTCGGCCACGATGCGCTCCTTGGTGGAGCGCACGCCCTCGCGCTGCTCGTCCAGCCCCGCGAAATAGGCCTTGCGCCGCTTGGCGAAAGCCGTGCGGGCCGCCGACAGGCGCTTCCACAGCGCCGCCTCGGTCACCCGGTCGATGCGCTCGGCGGCCTTCCACTCCTCGATCAGCTGGCGCAGCCGCTCGCCACCGGTCTTCCAGTGGGTGGTGTCGTCGGCGATGCGCTCGGCCTCGGCGACGATCCGCTCCTTGACGCCCTTGGCCTCGGCCCTGGCCACGTCGCGAGCGGCCTTGACCTCCTCCCGGCGCTGGGCGACCAGCTCCGTGAGGGTGTTGAGGCGGTTCAGCAGCGCGTCGAGATCACCGACCGCGTGCGCGTCGGTGATCGCCTCACGGAGCTTGACGATGGTCGCCTCCGCCTGGGCGGGCGGCAGGTCGGTGCCGCGGACCCGCTGTTCGAGCAGGGTGACCTGCCCGGCCAGCTCGTCGAACTTGCGATGGAAGTAGGCGAGTGCCTCTTCCGGTTCGCCGGCCTGCCAGGACCCGACGGCCCGTTCTCCCTCAGCCGTACGTACGTAGACGGTGCCGTCGTCGTCTACCCGGCCCCACGGGTCGGTGCTCACCGTGTCCTCCCGCACTTTCATCAGCCTTTCGGGACTTACCGCCCCTTGTATGTATTACGTCAGCTCTTGCTGGACATTGTCACGTCTTTGATTTCGAGGGTTTCCTTCGGTGCCCCGGTGCCGTCAGGTCCCGGAGTGATGACGCCCGCCTTGTTCACCTTGTCGAGGATCTCCAGGCCCTTGGTGACCGTACCGAAGGGTGTGTAGTCCGGCGTCAGTGGGGCGTCGCCGTACACGAGGAAGAACTGGCTGCCGTTGGTGTCGGGACCGCTGTTGGCCATGGCCACGACGCCGCGCGTGTACTTGGCGCCCTCCAGGTTCTCGTTGACGAAGCGGTAGCCCGGGCCACCCTGACCGTCGGTGGGGTTCTTGCCGTCGGCCTTGGCCAGCGGGTCGCCGCACTGCAGCATCGGGAACTGGTCGGAGCCCAGCCGGTGACACTTGGAGCCGTCAAAGTACTTCTTCTGCGCCAGGAAGGCGAAGGAGTTGACGGTGCACGGTGTCTTGTCGGCCGACACCTCGATGACGATGTCGCCCTGGTTGGTCTTCAGGGTCATCGTCGTGGGAGTCTTGTCGACCTTCGCCGGAGGCAGGCCCACGTCCTTGGTCGTGCCGCCTTCCGAGGCGACGTAGCCGCAGGTGCCGCCGGCCGCGTCGAAGGCCGTCGGTTGCGCGCCGGCGTCCGCGGAGGCCGTCTCCGAGGGGTTCCCCGAGGGTGCCGGATCGGCGGTCGCCGTCGTGTCGGAACCCCCGAACACGTTGGTCGCGACGATCACACCCGCCACGGCCAGCACACCGACCACACTGGTGCCGATGAGTGCGATGCGCTTGGCCCTGGCGACCTTGGCCTCACGTTCGATGCGCCGCTTCGTCTGCCGCTCGTAGTGCTCGCGCGCCAACTGCTTCTGGCGCTCCCTGCCGCTCACCGCTTCGCCCTCCCGAGTGCCGAGTCGTACTTAATGAGGTGGGCGAATCGTATCGGCCAATGGGTAATGGTTCGCAGCCCGCCGACCCGCACCGGTACCCTTCGGTTACATTCCCATCCGCATTCTTGACGAGATCAGCTGAGGCAGATGCTCATCGCCGGCTTTCCCGCAGGGTCCTTCCAGACCAACTGTTACGTCGTCGCTCCCGCCGCGGGCGAGGAGTGCGTGGTCGTCGATCCCGGCCAGAACGCCGTCGGCGACCTCGATGACCTGCTGCGCGAGCACAGGCTCAAACCGGTCGCGGTGCTGGTCACCCACGGGCACCTCGACCACATGTGGTCGGTCGCCCCGGTCTGCGGCGCGCGTGACGTCCCCGCGTGGATCCATCCCGAAGACCGCGCGCTGCTGTCCGATCCCGGCAAGGGGATGTCGCTGTCCGCGAAACAGCAACTGTTCGGGGGACTGACCTTCACCGAGCCGGACGACGTGCGCGAGCTCGCGGACGGCGAGGTGCTGCGGCTGGCGGGCCTGGAGCTCACCGTCGACCACGCCCCCGGCCATACCAGGGGGTCGGTGACCTTCAGGTTGCCCAGCACCGAGGAGATCCCCGACGTGCTGTTCTCGGGCGATCTGCTCTTCGCCGGCTCCATCGGCCGCACAGATCTTCCAGGCGGCGACTACCCGACCATCCTGCGCAGCCTGGCGGCCAAGTGCCTGCCGCTGCCGGCGGACACGGTGGTGCTGCCCGGCCACGGACCACAGACCACGATCGGCCAAGAGCGTGCCACCAATCCGTATCTCGCGGAGGCGGAGCAGGCCGCGGGCGCAGGCCCCGCGGGTCTCGGGCACGACCGCGGCCCCGGCAGGGGACTTTAGACAATGACTTTGCAGGCGCCCAAGGGCACCTTCGACTGGCTCCCACCGCGTTCGGAGCGGGCGCTCGCCGTACGCGAGGCGCTGACCGCCCCCGCCCGCCGGGCGGGTTACGGCTACATCGAGACGCCGGTCTTCGAGGACACCGCGCTGTTCGTGCGCGGCGTCGGTGAGTCGACGGACATCGTCTCCAAGGAGATGTACACCTTCGAGGACAAGGGCGGGCGCTCCATCACGCTGCGTCCGGAGGGCACCGCCTCGGTGGTGCGCGCGGTCCTCCAGCACGGCCTGCACAACGGGCAGCTTCCGGTGAAGCTCTGGTACTCGGGCAGCCAGTTCCGCTACGAGCGGGCGCAGAAGGGCCGCTACCGCCACTTCTGGCAGGTCGGCGCCGAGGCGCTGGGCTCCGAGGACCCGGCGCTCGACGCCGAGCTGATCCTGCTGGCCGTCGACGGCTACGCCGCGCTGGGGCTCACCGGGGTCCGGCTGCTGATCAACACGCTGGGTGACAGGGAGTGCCGCCCCGTCTACCGGGCCGCGCTCCAGGACTTCCTGCGCGGCCTCGACCTCGACGAGCCCACCCGGCAGCGGATCGAGATCAACCCGCTGCGCGTGCTCGACGACAAGCGCCCCGAGGTGCAGGAGCGGCTGGCCGACGCGCCGCTGGTCGTCGACCACCTGTGCGGGGCGTGCAAGGCCTATCACGAGGAGGTCCGCTCGCTGCTGACCGCCTCCGGCGTGGCCTACACCGACGACCCCCGGCTGGTCCGCGGCCTCGACTACTACACGCGGACCACGTTCGAGTTCGTCCACGACGGGCTCGGCTCCCAGTCCGCGGTCGGTGGCGGGGGCCGCTACGACGGGCTGAGCGAGATGCTCGGCGGTCCCGCCCTGCCCAGCGTCGGCTGGGCGCTCGGCGTCGACCGTACGGTCCTGGCCATGGAGGCCGAGGGCCTGTTCGCGGGCGACGGCGAACAGGCGCGCGTACAGGTGTACGGTGTGCCGCTGGGTGAGGAGGCGCGCCGCCGGATGTTCCTTCTTGTCACCGAGTTGCGCCGGGCGGGCCTGGCCGCTGACATGTCGTTCGGCGGCAAGGGTGTCAAGGGCGCCATGAAGGGCGCCGACCGCTCGGGGGCGAGCCACGCGGTGATCCTCGGCGAGCGTGATATCGCCGCGGGGACCGCGCAGGTCAAGGACCTGGTCAGCGGAGAGCAGACCGCCGTACCACTCGCTGAGATCGTCACGACGTTGAAGGAGAGACTGGACAAATGATCCGCACGCACGAAGCGGGATCACTGCGCGAGGAGCACGCCGGGCAGCAGGTGACGCTCGCCGGATGGGTGGGGCGACGCCGCGACCACGGCGGCGTGGTCTTCATCGACCTGCGTGACGCCTCCGGCTCCGCCCAGGTGGTCTTCCGCGAGGAGGACGACGCCCACGGCCTGCGCGCCGAATACTGCGTCAAGGTCGTCGGGCAGGTGCGGGTCCGCCCCGAGGGCAACGAGAACCCCGACCTGCCGACCGGTGCGATCGAGGTCGTCGCCTCCGAGGTCGAGGTGCTCAGCGAGTCCGCCCCGCTGCCGTTCCCCATTGAAGGCGCGGCGGGCATCTCAGAGGAGGCCAGGCTCAAGTACCGCTACCTCGACATCCGCCGCCATCAGGTCGCGCACGCCATGCGCACCCGTTCCAAGGCCACCTACCTCGCCCACGAGGTGATGAACGAGCACGGGTTCGTCTACGTCGAGACCCCGACGCTGACCCGTTCGACCCCCGAGGGCGCCCGCGACTTCCTCGTCCCGGTCCGGCTCCAGCCGGGCAACTGGTACGCCCTGCCCCAGTCGCCCCAGCTGTTCAAGCAGCTTCTCCAGGTCGCCGGGCTTGAGCGCTACTACCAGCTCGCCAAGTGCTACCGCGACGAGGACCTGCGCGCCGACCGGCAGCCGGAGTTCACCCAGATCGACGTCGAGATGTCCTTCGTGGACCAGGACGACGTCATCGCCCTGGGCGAGGTGCTGATCGGGCGCATCTGGAAGGAGACGGTCGGCTACGACCTGCCGGTGCCGCTGCCCCGGATGACCTACCGCGACGCCATGGCCCGCTACGGCTCCGACAAGCCCGACCTGCGCTTCGGCCAGGAGCTCGTCGAGATGACGGAGTTCTTCGCCGACACCACCTTCCGCGTGTTCCAGGCGCCGTACGTGGGCGCGGTGGTCATGCCGGGCGGTGCCTCGCAGACCCGCAAGGAGCTGGACGGCTGGCAGGAGTGGGCCAGGTCGCGCGGCGCCAAGGGCCTGGCCTACGTGCTCGTCGGGGAGGACGGCACGCTCGGCGGGCCCGTCGCCAAGAACCTGTCGGAGACCGAGGCGGCCGGCCTGGCCGCCAAGGTGGGGGCCGAGCCCGGTGACGCGATCTTCTTCGCGGCCGGTGCGGCCTCCGCCTCCCGCGACCTGCTCGGCGCGGCCCGGCTGGAGATCGGCCGCCGCTGCGACCTGATCGACGAGTCGGTGTGGAACTTCCTGTGGATCGTCGACGCCCCCATGTTCGAGGAGGACGGCGAGGGCGGCTGGACCGCGGTGCACCATCCCTTCACCGGTCCCAAGCCCGAGTGGGCGGACAACTTCCAGGACCACCCCGGCGAGGCCCTGGCCTACGCCTACGACATGGTCTGCAACGGTATGGAGATCGGTGGCGGCTCGATCCGGATCCACCGTGCCGAGATGCAGCAGCGCGTCTTCGACGTGCTCGGCATCTCCAAGGAGGAGGCGGAGAACAAGTTCGGCTTCCTGCTGGAGGCGTTCAAGTACGGCCCGCCGCCGCACGGCGGCATCGCCTACGGCTGGGACCGGATCTGCATGCTCCTGGCGAGAGGTGACTCCATCCGCGACGTCATCGCCTTCCCGAAGACGGCCTCGGGCTTCGACCCGCTGACCGGCGCGCCCACCCCGATCACGGCGGAGCAGCGCAAGGAGGCCGGCGTCGACAGCAGGCCCAAGGCCGACGCCTGATCCGAGGTCCGCACCAGAAGTGACCGAGGGCCCCCGGACGACGTTCCGGGGGCCCTCGGTGCATCCGGGGCAGGTGGCCCCGGTGGTGCTCTCCGCGGGCCTGTCGGGCATCCTGCGCGGCCGGGCGGAGGGTACCGGGCCTTCCGGACGGCACCGGCCCAACGTCCCTTACCCGGCCGCTCCGGCGTCCGCGCCGGTGTCCCGGCTCCCGGGCGGGCGGCCTCGCCCCGAGCCGTACGGGGGTGATACCGCGAGACGCCCCGGCGGTCGGATGACCACCGGGGCGTCTCATCTCGCCCGCGAATGTGAGAATCGGAGTGGTCATCCTCACGATGGGCGACCGGCCGGCCGAACTCACCGCGCTCCTGGACTCCGTCGAGG